>JAILRZ010000101.1 GCA_024697845.1 Eubacterium sp.
GCATAGGATTGGAAAGCAGGTAAAGAGTAAAATTTTGATAGGTATCATTCAAAGCCCTGACCTTGAAAAAAAAGAGACGAAAGGGTATAATCAAAGTTAGTGTTTCTTGTAATAGGAATGACAGAAACTTCCTATTATAAAAGATAAAAATAATAGAAGAGGAACGAATATGTTAGATATTAAATTTTTAAGAGAAAATCCAGACGTTGTAAAACAAAACATTAAGAACAAATTTCAGGATCATAAACTTCCTTTAGTAGATGAAGTGATTCAGTTAGATCAGGAAATAGAGATAATAAAAAAGAAGTAGAAGCATTACGTGCCAATAAGAACCAACTGTCTAAGCAGATTGGTGGCTTGATGAAAGACGGAAAGAAAGAAGAAGCGGAAGCAATTAAGGCACAGGTAGCAGCAGGAAATGCTAAGATTGATGAATTAACTGCCAAGGAAAGAAATCTGGAAGAAGAAATTAAAAAGAGAATGATGGTAATTCCAAACATCATTGACCCTTCCGTTCCAATTGGAAAAGATGATAGTGAAAATGTGGAATTGGAAAAATTCGGTGAACCGGTTGTTCCTGATTTTGAAGTTCCATATCATACAGATATTATGGAGAAGTTTAACGGAATCGATTTGGATGCTGCAAGAAAGGTTGCAGGAAATGGATTTTATTATTTGATGGGTGATATTGCCAGACTTCATTCCGCAGTCATTGCTTATGCAAGAGATTTCATGATTGATAGAGGATTTACTTATTGTGTACCACCATACATGATTCGAAGCAATGTGGTAACCGGTGTTATGAGTTTTGATGAAATGGATGCTATGATGTACAAGATTGAAGGTGAAGACCTTTACTTAATCGGTACCAGTGAACATTCTATGATTGGTAAATTTATTGATACCCACATTAAAGAAGCC
Source organism: Eubacterium sp. (assembly GCA_024697845.1). GTDB lineage: Bacteria > Bacillota > Clostridia > Lachnospirales > Lachnospiraceae > Eubacterium_G. The sequence goes on from JAILRZ010000101.1 coordinate 922, forward strand.
GAATTACCTTACACTTTAACCAGCTACTCTCCATGCTTCAGAAAAGAAAAGGGAGCACACGGAATTGAAGAACGTGGTGTTTACAGAATCCATCAGTTTGAAAAGCAGGAAATGATTGTTATCTGTAAGCCGGAAGAAAGTATGGAATGGTATGATAAGTTATGGAAGAACACAGTAGATTTGTTCAGAAGTCTTGATATTCCTGTTCGTACTTTGGAATGTTGTTCCGGAGATTTAGCAGATCTTAAAGTGAAATCTGTAGACGTTGAAGCTTGGTCTCCAAGACAGAAGAAGTACTTCGAAGTAGGAAGCTGTTCTACTTTAGGAGATGCACAGGCAAGAAGATTGGGAATCAGAGTAAAGGGTGAAGATGGAAATTACTTCGCACATACTTTAAATAATACCGTGGTTGCACCACCTCGTATGTTGATTGCATTCTTGGAAAACAACTTAAATGCGGATGGAAGCGTAAGCATCCCTGAAGCTTTAAGACCATACATGGGTGGAAAAGATAAAATCTCTGCAGAATAAAATAATTGTTTCCGTAGCTCAGCTGGATAGAGCGACCGCCTCCTAAGCGGTAGGTCGGGTGTTCGAATCACCTCGGGAACGCCAGAAAACAATGCTGGAAGTCCAATGGACTTTCAGCTTTACTTTTAAATAGGAAAAATTAGTCTTTTATTCAAAATATGGATGTGTTACAATAAAAATGGCTAGGGAAATGTCCTTCTCTTAGCTAGAGGAAAATCGATTGAGACCTTTTCGGGGATTCCGGTTTTTATTTATAATTCACCACTGCCGGAAAACTTTTGGGAGGTCTCTTTCTATGAAATGTGTTATGCATTTCTGAAAAATTTCATAATGGAGAAAAAGATGGATTATATTGTTTTGGATTTGGAGTGGAATCAAAATCCTTATGGCAAAGGACATTATTATCCGGGACTTCCTTTTGAAATCATAGAGTTTGGCGCTGTGCGAGTCAATGAATTCTTTGAGATTGAAGATTCATTCCAGCAGGTGGTGCGCCCAAAGGTGTATCGAAAGCTTCATTACAAAATTCAGGAGATTACCCATTTTACTAATGAGGAATTAAATCATGGTAAAGATTTTAGACGAGTAATTCGTGATTTTTTGGAGTGGTGTGGCGATGATTATATGTTTTGTACTTGGGGATCGCAGGATCTTACAGAACTTCAAAAAAATATGAAACATTATTCGATGGAACGTGTGTTGGATTTTCCATTATTTTATGTGGATCTTCAGAAGATGTTCAGCCTAAGATATGATGACGGTCATATGAAGCGGACATTGAATAGTGCAGTAGAGTATTTGGAAATTGAAGAAGACAGACCATTTCACAGAGCATTGGGAGACGCGTATTATACAGCAAGGGTGCTGCAGGAAATGGATTTTGAAAAGTACAAAGAACGATTGTCAATCGATACCTATTATTATCCGCGAATTAAGGAAGAAGAAATATTTGTTCGCTTTGATGAGTACACGAAGAGAGTTTCCAGAGAGTTTTTATCAAAGGAAGAAATGTTTGCAGATCAGGATATGGCTGCGTTGAACTGTAATCAGTGTGACAAGCCGTTGGAAGAATTAATCGGATGGTTTTCTGATAGTGGAAAAACCCATTATTGTTTGGGAAGATGTCCGGAACATGGATATGTTCGTGGCAAGATTCGAATCAGAAAGGCTGAAGAGGATAGTTTCTTTGCAATAAAGATTATGAAATCTACAGATGAAGAAGGGGCAAATAGTATTTACGAAAAGCAAGAAACGATTAGGGAAAAGAGACGGGAAAGAAGACAAAGGTCTCTGGATAAAGAAATCGTCGTAGATGAATTGTGGGATGATACAGAAGAAGGCGACGAGATATAAAAAAGAGCTGCATGCTAGACTGCAGCTCTTTTTTTTGACATATCAAGTAAGATTGCCTAAAAAAATCTTGTATCTTTTTGAAAATTTTTGCAAATTGAACAATAATAGGCAAAAAAACCAATTACAGACATTTTCAAAAATGTTTTTTTATGTAGAATAGATAATGGTAATTAAGCACGGAAAGTAGAGAGAAAAAAAGACGGTTGAATAAAAGTGTTTTTTTTATGTTTTGGCGGAAACGGATTTTTTTATATACAAAATGTATGCGTTAACATAAAAGAAATAATGATAAAACAGTTTTTGTAGTTTTTGAAAAAGACTCTGTGCAAAATGGGAATCCATGAGGATGTGAGAAAGTTTTAGGAGGAGGACGCATCATGCGACTAAGCAAATTGGTTACTAAAAAATCATTACTTAGAAAAATCAGCAGCGTATCATTAGCAGCAGTTATGGTTGCAAATATGGTACTTGCAAATCTGTATTTACCAGCAGAGAAAACAACAAAGGTAGATGCAGCAACAATCACACCACAGTATCGTAACGTTATGTATTACGGTGAGTGGTCAATTTATGCGGGACAGAAAAACTATACACCGGATAAAATTCCGGGAAACTATATTACTCATTTGAATTTTGCTTTTATGGATGTAGATGAAAACGGAAATGTTATTTCTACAGATACATGGGCAGATTTCCAGAATCCAAATGTTGGATTTTCAGCAACATCCGATAGTCCTTGGGCAGGTGTTGCTCCGGCAATGATTCAGTTAAGAGATATGTATCCAAATATGAAAATTGGTTTTTCAGTAGGTGGATGGACTCGTTCCGGAGATTTTCCTAAGGTAGCAGCTTCTTCTGCGAAGAGAAAAGCATTTGCTGAAAATATTGCAAAGGCGGCACATCTCTATGGATATGATTTTGTAGATATTGACTGGGAATACCCAACAGCAGATAGAGATTCGGATCCAACAGGAAACGGAGTAAATGTAGATAAGGGATGTAAAGGTTCTCCAGCAGACAAGCAGAACTTCACATACTTAATGCAGGATTTAAGAGAAGCATTGGATAGATATGGTGCAATGGATAATAAACATTACGAATTATCTGTAGCAATGTCAGCATCTCCTACAATGATGGCACAGATTGAATACGATAAAGTCTTAAACATTGTAGACTTTGCGAATATGATGACCTATGACTTAAGTGGTGCATGGAATGCATATACCGGTCATCAGACAGCGTTATTTACAAACGAAAGCTACAATCATCAGACACAGTTAGACGGACAGTTCTCTGTAGATGCTTGTGTAAAATATTTATACAACACTTATGGAAATAAAATTGATGCATCAAAAATTGTTGTCGGCGTAGCTCCATATACAAGAGGTTGGGCAGGCGTAAAGAATGATGGACCGGATAGTAATAACCCGGGACTTTATGCAACTGCAGAACCTAACAGTGTTAAAGCAGCAGATGGAACAACTAGTGGAACATTTGCTTTTAGTGATATCGGTTCTTTAGTAAGCCAGTATGGTTTACAGGAATACTATGATGAGACAGCACAGGCTGCATACTACTACAGTCCAAGTAGCGGATATTTCTTTACATGTGATAATGCAAGATCTGTTACTGCAAAAGCAGACTATGTAAAGAATACCAGATTTAAAAATCCATTTAATAAACCACTTGGTGGATTGATTTCATGGATGGCGTCTTTGGATGCGGCTTCAACAATTACGAAGACAACTCATGATGCATTGTTTGGAGCAAACAATCAGCTTGCAGCTCAGAAGATTGAATTCCCTTCAATCCCAAATCTGAATGCATCTGTAACAACATCAGGAAATGATTATAAGATTACGATAACAAACAATAACCGTGTTACAACACCTGAGAAGCAGGGAACTTTTAATGCAGCTGCAGAAGCAAATGTTTTATATTATGCTGAAAAGTTTGCAGGTTCTGTAACTTATCCAAAGTTATATATTAAGATGAAAGATGGTTCCACATTAACGGGAAGCAGTTGGGCTGCAGGTGGAACAATAGGAAATTCTAATGGATATACAACAGTTTCAATGACTGCTTGGCCATATTATTTGGGAACAGCAGACTCTCAGAGCAATACTTGGGAATGTACATTAACATCTTCAAAAGCAGCAGATGTGTCTAACATTTCCGAAATTGCAATTACAAAAAGTGCAAAATCCGGAGGAAATGAAGTAGCTTGGACAAACTTACTTGGAAATGGAACAGCACCGGATCCAACAACACAGGCTCAAGCTACAACAAAGGCCCCGGATACGACAAAAGCTCAGGCTACAACACAGGCACCGGCTACGACAAAGACTCAGTCTACAACTAGCGCACAGGAAACTACTAAACCGGCATCAACCGGAAATTATCCAGAATGGTCTTCAAATGATGTGGCATATGCTTTAGGAAATCTAGTACAGTATCGTGGAAAAGTTTATGAATGTACTTATCAGCATAGATCTAATACAGCATGGTCACCGGTCGACGCACCAACTCTTTGGAAGGAAAGAACGGATTTGGTTGCAGGTGAAAACCAGACAACAGGTGGAAATGGTGAACAGCCAACAGAAGATAACTATACTGTAAACGGAATATTACCGCAGCATACAGTAACAGGATATTGGCATAACTTTGATAATAATTCTGTAAACTTAAAGCTTGCAGATGTTCCTACATATTATGACTTAATCTGTGTAGCGTTTACAGGAAACACATCTACACCGGGAGAAGCAACTTTCTCTATCGATAAGGATTTAAAAGAAAAACTTGGATACAGCGAAGAAGAGTTTATTCAGGATATTAAGACATTAAAGGCAAGAAATCAGCATGTAATTATTTCCGTAGGTGGTGCTGAAGGAAGAATTACAATCAACAGCGATGCAGCTGCAAACAAATTTGCAGAAAGCATGAAGTCTATTATCAGAACATACGGATTTGAAGGTATTGATATTGACTTGGAAGGTATGGCAGTATCAGGAACAAATTATATTGCCAGTGCACTTCGTTCATTGAGAAATGAATTCGGAGAAAACTTCATTATCACAATGGCTCCGGAAACTGCTTATATGATTCCGGGTTCAGGTGGTATCAATTCAGCATATTGGAATCTTGCAATTTCAATTAAAGACATTTTAACAACAGTACATACACAGTTCTATAATTCCGGCGGAATGAATGGTTACAATGGTTCTGTAGTAAATCCAGGAACCGGAGCATTCCCTGCAAACCTTTCAACACTTTATATTGAAAGCGGTTTGAGACCGGATCAGGTAGCAATTGGTGTTCCAAGTAGTTCCTCGGCAGCAGGTAGTGGACAGATTACACCACAGCAGGCAGCTAATGCATTCAATGCAATGATTAACGGAACAACTGTTGACGGATTTACACCACCTAAGGCATACCCAACATTCAGAGGTTTAATGACATGGTCCATTAACTGGGATGCAAAACAGAATTATGCTTGGGCAAAGGCAGCAAGAGCAGCAGTTGATGCAGCACCAACTGTTGAAGTTCCAACAAATAATCAGAATCCGACAACAAAGGCTGAAGAAACAACAAAGGTTACAGAACAGACAACAAGTTCCTCTACATCAGATCCAATTGTTCCATTTGGTGTTGTTGCAACCAGCCCAAGAAACAATGTGATTAATGTTGTTTGGGGAAATAGCAGTGAGTTAATTGCTTTAGGAGAAACATTTAATATTTATGTAGACGGAAAGAAAGTAATGAGTGGCGTAGGATGTGCTTCTCATGACATTACAAATATTGCAGCAGGAACACATACTGTTACAGTAACAGGTGTGGTAGGAAACAAAGAATCTGCTGGTACTTCAGTAAGAGTCACTGTAAATGGAACAACCGAAGTTTCTACAGAAGCGCCTACACAGGAACCTACAACAGGAAAAACAGTTGCTCCATCAGGAAAAGGCCCAGTATTAATCGGTTATTATCATACTTGGGATAATAGTGGAAATCCATTTATTAAATTAAGAGATGTTGATGATGATTGGGATATTATTAATATTTCCTTCTCAGAACCTGTTCAAGCAGGTAGCACAGATGGAAGAATGAAGTTTGATATGTCAGGCGTATTCAATTCATCTTATACAAAAGAGGACTTTAAGGCAGATATTAAAGCAAAACAGGCGCAAGGTAAGAAAATTGTTCTTTCCATTGGTGGATACTTAGGATACTTCTCGTTAGATTCTCAGGCTGCAATTAATCAGTTTGTTAGTGACATTAAGGGATTTGTAAATGAATACGGATTCGATGGAATTGATATTGACTTGGAACAATCATCTGTAAACTTTGATCAGGGAAATGATCAGGACATCAGAACAATCAATTCTCCGAGACTTAAGAATATGACAACAGCAATTAGAACAATTTGTGAAAGCTATGGAGATGACTTCATTCTTTCATGGGCACCTGAAACATTTTATGTACAGTTGGGATATATGTATTATGCAGGCATTAACACATATTGTGATAAGAGAGCAGGTTCTTATCTTCCAATGATTAACGCATTGAGAGATATTACAGACTATGTACATGTTCAGTTATATAATTCTCAGGCAATGACAGCACCGGATGGCAAGACTTACACAATGGGAACAAAAGAAGGCGTTGTAGCAATGTGTAAGATGCTTTTGGAAGGCTTCCATGTAGGAGAGGGTACTCAAGTTCCAGCAACTGAAAAGACTTGGTTTGCACCACTGAGACCGGATCAGGTAGTAATTGGTGTTCCTTCATCAGCAGGAGCAGCAGGTTCAGGACAGATTTCAAATGCAAACTTGCAGGCTGCATTTACAGAATTAAATAATCAGTATCCTGGAATGGGTGGTATTATGACATGGTCCATCAACTGGGATTCTTCACAGAATAATAATTCATTTGCAAATGAAAACGGAGCATTTTTATCTCAGTTTAAGACTGTTACTCCGGAACCATCTACAGAAGAACCTACAACTTCTACAGTAGAAGAAGGTGGCGTTGAAATCAACGGATACCAGGTTAGCAACACTGTTGGTGGTATGAGAACTGTTTATACCGTATCTAATAAGATTAATGGTAAAAATGTAGTTGAAAAAGGTATGGTTTATGGTATCGGAACTTATACAAATGAAAGTGAAATGTATGTTGGAAATACCAGTAGATACGTTGCAAGTTTTGCAGCAAATGGTGATGGAGTTCTTACTAAGAACTATTCAAAGACATTAACATCAGCAACCAGCTATGCAATGACAATGAAGTTTGCAGTTGGTAATGCAAAAGAATTTACAACAAAATGGTATGTAAGAGCATACGCAAAACTTTCTGATGGAAGTATTGTATATAGTGATGTAGAAAATTACACAATTTACAATATCGCAAACATTCTTTATCAGAGAGTGATGATGCCAAATCCGGCAGGACACCAGTATTTATATAATAATATTCTTACAAAGGTAAATCCGGATTATAAAGCAGTTGATTACGATTGGGCAAGTACCATTGTAAAATAAAACAGAACATAAAATGAGGGAGCCGTGTTATGCGGCTCCCTTTTAAAATTTATTGTTCCTGCAGTAGTTTCGTGGTATATTTTTTGTGTAGGATTTGATCGAAAAATAATTTATCTTACCAAAGGAGAACTTTTATGATTACTTATAGTTTTTAGCAAACTTAGCAGCCTTTTCCAAATCCTTTGTACTAGGCTTTCCTCTGGAATAAAAACTTTCATCTTCAACAGCAATTCCTTTTTCTTCGAGACTTTCCCTGATTAACTCAATTGCATGCTTTGAAATCCAGGAAGTAGAAAAAATAACGGCTTTTTTAACTTTGTCGCTTTGTAGCCTTTCAATAAATCTTGCCAAATGATCATCAATTCCATAAGCATATAATGCTCCACCGATAAATAACATATCAACTTCTTCATTGATTTCAGCGGCTTTACTTTCAGCTGAGATTGCATCAACACCTAACTCATTGGCAAAAGCATCTGCAATTCCTTTTGTATTTCCAGATCTGGAATAATATCTTACTGCATAATTCATTCTTACTTTCCTCCTATAAAATCTTTTCTATATATGCTTCTATATTTTTCATATCTTCTGTCGGTTCAAATCGTTCTACGACAGTTCCTTCCCGATTCACAATAAACTTTGTAAAATTCCACTTGATATCCGGGTTTTTATCCCAATTCGGATCATTTGCTAAAAACATTTGTTCCAAAGCATCTTTAAAAGGATGTTCCCCTAATCCTTTGAAACCCTGTTCTTTTTTCAAATAGGTATAAAGTGGAAGTTCATTTTCTCCATTTACATCAGATTTTTTCATCTGTGGAAATTTCGTGTTGTAATGGAGCGTACAGAATTCATGGATTTCTTCATTACTTCCCGGTGCCTGACCACCAAATTGATTACATGGAATATCTACGATTTCCAATCCTTTATCATGAAATTTTTCATAGATTCGTTCCAAATCTTCATAATGTGGTGTGAATCCACACCCGGTTGCTGTATTTACAATCAGCATAACTTTTCCTTGAAACTTTGAAAGTAAAACATCATTTCCCTGTGCATCTTTTACTGAATAATTATAAATACTCATTGGCAAATCCTCCATTCTTTATTCTTAAATATCAACATTCTCTAACTTAAATTGTACGCTTTTAAATTGTGTCCAACCTAATTATATGTTTTTTTAGAAAAATTTGCAAGACTTTTTTCTTACGAATCGAGTTTTATTTTTTGTGTATTAGAATAGAAAAAATAAAATATAAAGCGACTACCTTTTGAGTAGCCGCTTTATATTTTATTTATCACTCAGATTTCATCTAAAATTTTTATTTAGTCTGATTGTAGTTTTCCATTAAAGTATCTAATTCTTCCAACAGACAATCAACACGTCCGTAAAAGGCGTCGTTGTTTCTTGGACTATCGAAGTTTTCGCGAATGTCCGTTAAAGTCTTAATAATTTTATCCAGACGTTTCTTTCCGTTTCCGTTCAAGTATAAAAGATAACGACTTCTTTCATTTTCCTGTGGAGTCATCTTCTTAAGGAAGACTTCAATGTTTGGCTTTTCACCAATAAAACGATAGGTAATGGATGGTGAAGCATGATTAAACAAACTTTGAAGGTAATAAATATCTCCGGTTTCTTTATAGTAGTTCCATGCAAAGGTTTTTCTCATAGTCTGAGCACCAATAGAGTTCAAGCCGATTTTATGACCGGCAGTACGTAAAATACGGTAAGCCTGTTCTCTGGAAACCGGTTTATTGGTTGTGGAATGTCCTAAAATTAAATAAGATTCCGGATCACGAGATTCTGTGTAATCATCAATAATCTTTTGTAAATCTTTAGGAATTTTAAAGGTGTTTACAATGTTTTTTGTTCCAATCTTTACGGTGATTTCAGATTTTCCACGAACATCTTTAACTTTGAACTTTAAGATATCCTTTAACTGAAGTCCAGTACCAATACCAATCTCAAACATAATGTAATACTTGTAGTCAACTTCTTTTAATTGTTCTCCGAAAAGTTTCAGAGTACCTGCGTCTTTAATAGGTGCAACCCAATTCATAATATACCTCCTTAAATTTATCTATTTCGCTGACGTTTTTGAGCACGAATGCGATTCATTTTTCTCTTTTGTAATAGTAGTAATGTTAAGATTCCAATGAGAATCAGAAGAACAATTAGTAATGAAATCATATATTTTGGAATTTTAAATGATTTCTTAGGGGATGGTTTGGTTGTTGTTTCTGATTCAGTAGTAGATTGTTTGGATGCTGCAGGTTTGGTTTCTGCCTTCGTAACCTTGAAACTTAATTTTGCAGATCCAACCGTGTGATCCAAATAACTGTAATCAATTTGTGCGAAAGAGTCCTTCTCCTGTTTGAAAGTAACTTTTCTGCTTAAATCGGAATACTTCACCCCTTTGGGAACAATCAGAGTTGCATTGGAATCAGCTTCAATAGAAGATACCTGATTATTAAAAGGAGAAGCGAGGGTTTCTTTCTGATTTGAAAAAGAGGAATCAACCTTGGAAATATCCATTTTTTCAAAATTATCAAATCCGTAATCCAACAATAACTTTGTATCTTTGTATACGTTTTCTCCATTGGAATGAAGAACAACGCAAATAAGTGTCATTCCTTTTCGTTTGGCGTAAGTAACAAGAGTTGTACCGGCCTGATCGGTATATCCGGTTTTTCCACCGATAATTCCATCATAATAAACGGCATTATACGGAGAAACCATCTTGTGACGCTGCTGAGAACTAAAAATTTGTTTCCTTTTATTATTTTTAGGAATCGTATAAGTAACTGTATTTACAATTTCATTGAAAACTTCGTGTGAAGCAGCTGCCCTGGTAATCATTGCCATATCATAGGCTGTAACATAATGATTCTCATCATGAAGACCGTTGGCATTGGCAAAATGAGCATCATTTGCACCGGCTTCTCTGGCACGTGCATTCATCATTTCTGCAAATTTCTTGACGTCACCACCCACATGTTCTCCCAATGCTGTAGCAACTTCATTGGCAGATGAAAGCATTAATGCATATAGGCAATCCTTAACCTTCATTTTTTCTCCGACCTGGCAACCGATATTCGCATCTTCAAAATAATTAAGACTATTAACAGCCTTGTCAGAAAAAGTAACGGTATCATTCAGATTACAGTTTTCAATAGTTAAGAGTGCAGTCATTATTTTGGTAATGCTGGCAGGATACATTTTTTTGTGACATTTTTTGTCATAGAGAACGGTTCCTGTGGAAGCATCAATCAGGACTGCTGTTGTTGCAAATACTTTCGGTCCTTCCGGCCAATCAGAAGTTTTCTTGTCATCAGCGGAAACCGATGTTTTAGATAAGCTTCCGAGTGTAACAGAAAAGACCAGTAACGTAATCAAAACAAATCGAAATATTCTTTTCATAATAACCTCTTTTATCTATAGAATTCGTAACTATTTTACATAAAAATCATATAAAAAGCAACAGAAACACCCTTAAATATTTTGTAAGGTTGCATATTGATAATAGAGAAAGCTCGATAATTGTCGAGACATAAAAAACAGACTTGAAGAAGATGGGAAAATATCGTAAACTATGGGGCAGATAACACTGTTAGAATGGAGAATAATATGAGATTGAGAAATGTACCGGGCTCCCGTGAAGCAATAGCGGCGAACCCAATGGCAATAACAGAACCAGAACAGTTTCATGGAAAATGGAATGAAGTTTTTGGGGATAACCATCCGATTAGAATTGAAATCGGAATGGGGAAGGGAAATTTCATTATTCAGATGGCTCAGGAAAATCCGGATATTAATTATGTAGGAATTGAAAAATATTCCAGCGTATTAATTCGAGCTATTGAAAAATGTGAAGAACTGGATCTTCAAAATTTACGTTTTATTCGAATGGATGCAGAATATATTTGTGATGTATTTGCAAAAGATGAAGTGGATAGAATATATCTGAACTTCTCAGACCCTTGGCCAAAGGATCGGCATGCAAAGAGAAGATTGACATCAAAGCAGTTTTTTGGACGTTATGATCAGATTTTGAAACCGGAAGGAATTGTGGAATTTAAGACCGACAATGATTTATTATTCCAGTTTTCTCTGGAACAGGTTCCGGAAGCAAATTGGAAACTGGTGGAATCAACATGGGATCTGCACAATGACGAAAGACTGTGTCAGGGAAATATCATGACAGAATACGAAGCAAAGTTTTCTGCAATGGGAAATCCGATTCATAAATTGATTGCAACTCGATAAAGAAAAAGCAGTGACTGTGTTCCGTCACTGCTTTTTTTGGTTTACTTAAATTTCTTATTAAGAATCGGTAAATGCAATCGTAATTTTTCTGATTGAATAACCGGCATATCCAAATGTTTTTTAGCTAAGCGTTCATCAACAATACTTTCCATAACTTTGGTAATTACAGCCAGGCAAGGAACACCTAAAAACATTCCGGCAACTCCTGCAAGCCATCCACCTAAAGTAATGGCAAAAATAACCCATAATGGACGAAGTCCGGTTGAATCCCCTAAAATCTTAGGCCCGATGACATTTCCATCCAACTGCTGAATAATTAATATTAACAGAGCAAAAATCAATCCGCTTCGCAGAGAATAAATGCTCAAAAGCATTGCACATGGAATACCACCAAGGAAAGGTCCAAAGTAAGGGATCATATTGGTGATACATACGATGATGCTTACCAATAACGCACAGCTAGTGTAGCCCGGTACATCAAAAAAGCTGATTACGAACATACTAATAAAGGTAATGATTCCAATAATTAATGAGTCAATCATCTTTCCATCAATGAAATCACCAAAGGTGGTAATGGCCAATCGAATTCCACGACACAATTTGTATGCAGTTTCTGTTGGGAGAAAAGCATAGATAACACGCTTAATTCCACGAGCCTGTTTCTTCTTATCAATCAGAAGGTAGCAGGAAACAATCATTGCAACGACAATATTAAAAATATAGCGAACAACAGAAACTCCGGTAACCACCAAAGTGGAGGTTAAAGTCGGTACCAGTTTGTTCAGGGAATCCTGAACGTAAGAGTCGGTATTTCCAACAGTATCAATTACATAATCCAGATTTAAGTTCGGATGACGGAGTGCGTATTCATTTAAATAATTTTTCAAGGAATCAGCCCATTCCGGAACACGGTCTACCAACAAGGTCAGACTGGTAAGAATTTCCGGAATAATATAAATAAGCCCAACCACCATAGCCGAAACAACAAGGATGTATGAAACAAAAATCGCAATAAAATTTGCTAAAATTTTATTTTTGAAATGAAACCAATTCATTAAAACGGTACTTCGAATCCAATTGACTAAGGGATTGATTAGGAGTGCAAAAATTGAACCGATAAAAAACGGTGCCAGTGCAGAAAGAAATCCATCCAAAACAGCGAAGGAATCCTTCCAGTAAAATAAAAATTTAATAATTAAAGAAACAGCAAGACAGGTAAGAATCGTATAGACTGAAATCGTAAAATAATTACTGTTTGCCATGAACGTATTTCGTTTTGTCATTTTAAATCTCCTTGACATCATTACTTCTTATTAAGTATAAGTATATTTTCAAAATAAAACAAGTAAAAAAGAGAGGATTTATCGGAGAAATCCTAAGGATCTATGGGGGATTTTACGATTTTAATTGGATTTAT
>JAILRZ010000123.1 GCA_024697845.1 Eubacterium sp.
TATTGTGTTAGTCTGCACACAGACCCACCTTTCCATACTATACCACCCGATTCGGCAATTTTCAAGTTTTTTCTTAGCGCTCGTTTTTCCTCGTGGGCAGAAAAAAAATGGATGCGAAAAAACGCATCCATTTCTTATAAATAAACTATTCTGAACAACCTTATGGAGCAACAGTTGTCGCTTCCGGTGTATAGATACTTCCATTCCAACCATATTCCAAAGGTGTTGTTCTGTGCCATTTACTATCAATTGTATTTTCAGAATTCAAAATTGCTGTATACAGATAATTGTGTGCTTCAACATTGCCCATTGCACTCTCAACATATAAGTCTGACGCAACCTGTGCAACTGAAGTCTTTGCAGCTCCTTCTGCATAAACAATTTCGTTGTTTGTGTCTACAATAAACGGTCTCACAAACAATGTTCTCTCTAACATTTCTCCAAAAATTCCCTGCATTGTTACTGCATAGTAATCATATTGAGGGTCATCTGAACTTAATTTTGTCAAAAGTGCTTTTTCAGGATCTAAAATATAACCAACGGTTCTGTTTCCGTTATTAACGCCTTCATACGTCCAAGCTTGACCACTTACAGGCGTCTCATTCAATATTGTATATGCTTTTGTGTACACATTCTTTGTATTATCACCTGTATTATTATCATCTAATGTATAAACCACACCAACATTACTAATTGTATGTGGCTGACTATCATCATCCTGAATTGTGCTAGCTGCTTTTGGCATCTTAAATACTGCTCTGAATCCAACACCTGAAGATACATCGTTCGTCTTAATCTGGAATCCCACAATTGAAATTCCATCGCTTGTCTTGCAATCGTCAACAATAGTTGTAGGTTCTTCTGTCGTAGGTTCTTCGGTTGTAGGCTCTTCTGTTGTAGGTTCTACAGTAGTAGGTTCCTCAGTTGTAGGTTCTTCGGTAGTAGGTTCTACAGTTGTAGGTTCTACAGTTGTAGGGGTTACTGTCGTTTCCTGAGCAGCTGTCGTTGTAGGAACTGCGTTTGTATTTTTAATTAATACCGTTGATGTTCCACCAGCATGTGTAACTAAAACAGTGTTAACTTCCTGTGTCAAATTTGACAAATATACAACTACTCCAGCACCATCAATACCGGTTGTCTGAGCAACTCCATTTACTGTAACCGCTGAAATTCCAGCTGGTACAGTCATATATACGCCCTGTTCAGCTGCAAAGGCTGGCTGCTGAATTGATACAATTCCTGACGCCGTGTGATTGCTGTTATAATAATAACCATCTGAGATAGCAACCCAAGAATATTCTCCCGGTGCAGCTGTTGTTGGTTCCGGTGCAGAAGCTGTCTTAACCAATGACATATCACTTACAGTCACCGTTGTTGCCGGTGCATTTGTATTGTCCACCTTTCCTAACATGATTCCCACAAGACAATTCAGATTTCCGCTCGTGGTATCTGCCGGTACCGTAAAATCATATTCTAAATCCTTCGACGTTGCATTTACAGTATCTATTTCATCCAGAAACATCACACTCCAATTACCACCTGCAGCACCATTACTTTGTACCATTACCTCTACTTTTCTTTCATTTGTAGAAGCCACTGTAGCCTTTAACTTGTAGCTAGCTCCTGCTTCTAAAGCAAACGCACTTCCTCTGGACGCCGCATTCTGAACTAACTGATGATCATAACTGTTTCCACTTGAAATTGCCGGAAGTACAATATCCACAGATCCATCGGAGTTATTTGTCCATGTCGTTGCACCCTGCTGCAACCATTTACTTTCACCTGCAAATGCAGCATTTAATAAAAGATTTCCTTCCACAGGTTCATAATTCGGATCCGGAGTCAGTTCTTCTGCCTGAGCAATCGTCAAAGCAACAACTAAATTCTTATCAGTTCCGTCTGTTACTGTGATTGTATATGTTCCTGCCCCAATAGTTGCAAGTTCTGATAACTGGACAAAGCAACCACCTGAATTTTGTCCTCCGACTGTTAAACTTTGATTATTTACCACAGTTGTATCTGCTTTTGTTCCACTAATGGTAGCAGTCAAGTCATTATCTTCAACCCCTGCATCTGTTGCCCATCCGAAATGAAGTCTGCTTGGATTTCCAGCATCAAAAAATCCCTGTACAACAGCACCAGTAATATTTGTGCTACTCACAGTGGCGGTGTATGTCAATCCACCTACTGTTGCTTGTTCTGCTTGAACAACTCTACTTCTATAAACTGTCATGGAGCTTATTACAACCGCCAAAGCACACATGACTGCTATGATTTTCCTAAATTCATGTTTCATAATAAACTCCTTTCATTAGTCTGGATCAATTTCGAAATCAGGAATTGTCACTCCAGATTCAAGAGGCTCAGTGCTCATTTCTGCCCACTGTGCTGTATTTTCCTCACCAGCCATGATATCTTTTTTCACCTCGAATTTAATCACTCTCATTTCAGGTGTTTCGTATTTTTTCTTCATGTTCATATTCTTATCCTCCATACTTTTATACAATTTGAGTTTAACTCATAATTGCCTTTTCATCAAGCGAAGAACCCTCTCCGCTTGATGCGTTCGGCAATCAACACCCGATTATTCGGTTGCAAAAGCGCCTGAGTAAGCATTTTCCCAACCATACTCAACTTCTTTATAGAAGCCTTGATATGGAGTACCTTTTGTACTATAATTGCTGGTTTCGTTCTTGATCCAATCGAATACAGTATCATAGTTTGCTTCTTGCGCATTATTAAGAGCATCCAACAATTGTCCCTGAACTGTTGTTCCCAACTGAACACTTACAAACTCTGAGCCAACCGGTCTGGTCTTATACTTGTATCCATTAATACACTGTGTATAGTAAACCATATCTTTAGAGAATTTCTGAAGGTAATTCGTATAGGTTGTTTGGTTAATTGTCTCTCCAAACTGTGGTTTAATCGCCTTGTACATTGCATTAAAGATCTGATTTGCATGCTTGTTCATAGATACAATGTTTAGCACCTCATTATATAAGAAGTTATGTCCTTCTTTTGTTGGCATCTTCTGATTTTCATATAAATTCTGTGCAATTTCATAAGTGCTTACAGTATAGATATGACTTCCATATCTAATCTCACCATTCGAAAGTTTTGCGTATGCTCTGAATGAGTATTCCTTTTCAAGATTGTCAAAGAAATAATTCATTTCCTTAATTGTCAATGAGAAGTAATTGGTATCAATTTCCTTTCCACCCCAATCATGCATTCCAGCTGCAGTTGCTTTAATATGATCAATATAGTCATTTGTTTCATCAATAGTCATCGTTGAAGCATTTACTGTTCCAGCCTTTTCTGTCTGTGCAAAAATGATACCCTGCTCCTCTACAGCAACCATTTTGTCTTTTAATTCCCCTTCTTTACCGAGGAAGTACTTACTTGAATGAGCTACAGCTCTGAAGGTTGGCATATATTCTGAAACTCCACCTTCCGCAGTGTTTGTGTTTATCTGGAATCCCTCTACGTCTACAGTTCCATCTTTCAATTCAACTTCATAATCTTCTGATACAGAGGTTTCCTGCTGACACCATTCCGCTACTACCTTAACGGTAAAGTCACTTCCATTTGTCTGAAGAGCTTCCTGCATTGCAGTATTCAGTGGCAATACATAGTTTCCACCTTCCGTGGCAACTCCACCATCAAGTTGAACTCCATCTTTTGTAACTCCGGTAATCTGAGTAAATTCACCATCGTCTAATTTCACATAGAAGGTATATTTATAGTCCTCAGCTGCCTGCGCATTTGTTTCTGTAAAGTGTACATGGAATGCATCCATTGTTGCTCGTACTGTATATTCCTGTGGCTCAATAATTGCTGGTACATTCGGCACCATCTTCAATGGAATATTTACACATTCTCCCGGATGTTCCACATCATCGTAGTATACCTTCAATAAGTAATATTCCTCTCCGGTACTTCCACCTTCCGGACTATGAATTGGTATCTGGTCAATCAATTCAGGCATCTTAATCAACAATGTGTTCTTACCCTGCCATCCAAATACTTCGTTTGTCGGATTCAATGTTATTACTCCCGGATCTGTTCCGATTTCCGCCAAATCATCTGCAGCAATTCCTGCTGTGAATGCATTATCATTTTCCTCATCCAGATGTGCATACTGAATTGTCATATGCCAATGCGGGTCTCCCTCTTGTCCATTATCAGGGACATTTAATGTACAGGAGCCATCCGTTGTTAATGAAATGTGATTTCCATTATAAACCGCTATTCCCGCCAAACCTAAATCTGTAGCATCATAGAATACTGTACCATCTACAACATTTGTTCCTCGATGGAATGGTAACGGAACTTTGTCCGGATCTGAATTATCGCTTGCATTTGCTCTAACCCAATTTCCTGAATCACCAGGAACTCTAAATGCAATTACAATATAATTATCAGTATTTGTGCTATTTTCATTTGTAATCTTTGCAATATAGTATTTACCGGCTGCAAAGGATCTTGTATGGAACTGCCATCCATTACCATCAAATGTGTTAATCAATCCATCCCCACCATGTCTGGTTGTATAAGTGATGTTATCATCATCATAGTCATAACTTTCGATATCTTCCTCATGTACCTGTGCAAACTGGAATGTAGATGTAACTCCACCGGCACCGGACTGAATCATTGCATAATTACCATTAAATCCAAGGGCAGTGTATGATCCGCCATATCCTTCCCACTTAGTAACAATGTCTTTATAATCAAGGTCTTTAATATTCGTATCAATAACCTTAAACTCAATTGGTCTCCAGTCTGATCCGTTATTCATATTAATAACTTTTGTACCATCCGGAAGATTACTTACATTTCCTTTTGCTTCCTTATTTCCATTCGTATAAACATCATCGCCATCAACAACAGAAGTTGAAGCATAGAAAGTGGTCCAGTCCATCTTATGCTGTTCAAATCGCGCTGTGATTGGGAATGTGTATG
>JAILRZ010000131.1 GCA_024697845.1 Eubacterium sp.
TAATTGTAGCGTTAACTGTCGTACCGACATTCAGTTCGTATGCATTGAAGAAAACTTCGGTTATTAAGCACAGACTTTTTGATAAATTGAGAAAAGCTTATGCAAAGGCATTAAGCTTCTGTTTGAGATTTAAAATTATTCCAATAGCAGTTTCAATTCTACTATTAATTGTTTGCACTGTTCAGGCCTTTAGAACCGGTTTAGAAATGATGGGTGAGAGTGTTAGTGATGAAATCAGTATCACTCTGAATTTGGAAAAGGATATTAAAAAAGAAGATGCATACAAAACAGTAGATCAGGTTTCTGAAATCCTTGCGAAAATCGATGGCGTTGAGAAGGTTGCTGTAATGGATGGAGGAGCAGCTTCCTCAGCTACAGCACTTGGTGGTGCCAGCGGTGCAGATAGTCATACGATGTTTATGTTCTATGTGATTCCGAAGGAAGGCATGGATACGGTTTCTGATATTGAATATTTATTGAAAGAAATCGAAGATAAAACAAAAGATGTGAAGTGTGAAGAAATTGTTGTTAGTTCTTCAGGAATGGATATGTCAGCGATTTCCGGATCCGGATTGGAAGTTCATATCTATGGTGATGATTTCCAGAAACTAATCAAAATCAGTAATGATCTTGTGAAGATGATGGAAAAGATTGAAGGTACAGATCATGTAACCAACGGAATCGAAGAAGGGGATCAGCAGTTGCACTTGTTAATTGACAAGGATAAGGCAGCAAAGAAGGGCTTGACCGTGGGACAGATTTTCCAACAGTTAGCAGAAAATATTACAACGGAAAAGAGCTCTATTACATTGACTAAGGACTCAACAGACACCAAGGTTAATATCGTTGATAAGCGAGATGTTCCGAATAAAAAGAACATTTTAGATATGAAAGTTACTGCAACAACAATGAACGATACCGGGGAACAGGTAGAAAAAGAATACAAGCTTTCCAAGTTTGCAAAGGTTGTTGTGGAAGATGCTCCAAAGCAGTTAAGACGATTGAACCAGACCGGTTATCTGGCGGTTACGGCCGAAACCAAAGATGGTTACAATACTACATTGTTGTCCAGAGAGTTGGAGAAGAAGTTGAAAAATTACAAAACTCCGGAAGGATACAGTATTGAAATCGAAGGTGAAACAGAACAGGTTATGGACATGGTAATGCAGCTTTTGAAAGCAATTCTTTTAGGATTTGTATTGATTTACTTAATTATGGTAGCGCAGTTCCAGAGTCTGTTGTCACCATTTATTATCCTGTTTACTATTCCGTTAGCGTTTACCGGTGGTATGGTTGGATTGTTAATCTTTGGAGAAACAATTTCAGCGATGGCCCTGATGGGATTCATGATTTTGATGGGTACTGTCGTAAACAACGGTATTGTGTTTGTGGATTATGTAAACCAGTTGAGATTGCAGGGATTAAGCAAACATGATGCATTGATTGCTACAGGTAAGACGAGAATGCGTCCGATTCTTATGACTGCAATGACCACCATTCTTTCCATGAGTGTTATGGTTCTTTCACAGGATGCCGGTGGAGCAATGCAGAAGCCTATGGCAATTGTTGTATGTTTTGGATTGATTTATGCAACCTTTATGACATTGTTTATTGTACCGGTAATGTACGATATTCTTTATCGTCGTCAACCGCATAGTGTAGATGTGGGTGATGACACGATCGATGACATTCCGGATGAAGTTTCTGAATACTTCGATGAAATGAAGGAAGAAGAAGCAGAAAAAAAATCAAAAGAGAAAAAAGCAAAATAATTTTGATTTACAAGGATAATAATAAGCATTAGAATATGGAAGTAGGGAATAAAATCCCTACTTCTTTCTATGTGTGGAGGTACAAAATGAATTTAATAGAAGTTAAAGAATTATATAAAAATCAGGAACAATATTTAGAACAGCCGATTACTGTTGGAGGATGGGTACGCAGCATTCGTGATTCTAAAACCTTTGGTTTTATTACCATTAGTGACGGAACCTGTTTTTCAACACTCCAGGTGGTTTATAGTGATGCGTTGGAAAATTTTCAGCAAATTTCTAAAACCAATATCGGAGCAGCGCTGGTCGTTGAAGGGACATTGGTAGCCACGCCCAATGCGAAGCAACCATTTGAGATTCAGGCAACAAAAATTACCGTTGAAGGAGAAAGTACACCGGAGTATCCACTACAAAAAAAGCGACACAGTTTTGAGTATCTGAGAACTATTTCTCATCTCCGCGCCAGAACCAATACTTTCCAGGCGGTTTTTCGTGTCCGTTCTTTATGTGCTTATGCCATTCATCAGTTCTTTCAGGAGCAGGGATTTGTATATGTCCATACACCGCTGATTACCGGGAGTGATTGTGAAGGAGCAGGGGAAATGTTCCAGGTTACTACAATGGACTTAAACGAGATTCCGAAGGATGAAACAGGAGCGGTGGATTTCAGTAAGGATTTCTTTGGAAAACCGACGAATCTGACGGTGTCGGGGCAGCTGAACGGTGAAACTTATGCGATGGCCTTTAAGAAGATTTATACTTTTGGTCCAACCTTTCGGGCAGAGAATTCTAATACTACTCGCCATGCGGCGGAGTTCTGGATGATCGAACCGGAAATTGCATTTGCCGATTTGCAGGATGATATGGAACTGGCAGAGAAGATGATTCAGTATATTATCAAGTATGTGTTGGAACATGCTCCGGAGGAAATGAATTTCTTTAACCAGTTTGTAGATAAGGGATTACTGGACCGATTGAATTTAGTGGCAAACTCAGAGTTTGGTCATATCACTTATACGGAAGCTGTTGAATTATTGGAAAAGCACAATGACCAGTTTGAGTACAAAGTTTCCTGGGGATGTGATTTGCAGACGGAACATGAACGTTACCTGACAGAACAGATTTTCAAGAAGCCGGTGTTTGTAACCGATTACCCAAAAGAAATTAAAGCATTCTACATGAAGCTGAATGACGATGGAAAAACAGTTGCAGCTATGGACTGCCTGGTACCGGGAATCGGTGAAATCATTGGCGGAAGCCAAAGAGAAGAAAACTATGAGGTGCTATTGGAACGAATGAAGGAATCCGGATTGTCTCCGGAAGATTACCGATTCTATCTGGACTTGCGTAAATACGGCAGCACAAGACATGCAGGTTTCGGATTGGGATTCGAGCGAATGATTATGTATCTCACCGGAATGGGAAATATTAGGGACGTGGTTCCATTCCCGAGAACAGTAAAGAATTGTGAACTGTAATCTTAAGAAAGACTTAAGAATTTCACTACTTTGATATTAAAATTTATTGTTTATTCTATAACTGCATGGGAGCAATGCCCATGCAGGTCTTTTTTGGATACACGACGAGGAAAATGCTGAAAGCTTGCTTTTGCGCATTTGACGACCGTGATACAATCCCGAAACAAACGTAGCGGTTTCGGTGATGATGGAGGGGAATATGTACAACATTTTAGTGTGCGATGATGACAGAGAAATTGTCGAAGCAATCGAAATCTATTTAACGAAGGAAGGTTATCATGTCATAAAAGCTTATGATGGTGTGGAAGCAATGGAAAAACTTTCTGAAAATGAAATTCATCTGTTGCTAATCGATGTGATGATGCCACGATTAGACGGACTTCGAGCCACATTAAAAATCAGGGAAAGCAGCAGTGTACCAATTATTATTTTATCTGCCAAGTCAGAGGATAATGATAAGATCATCGGATTGGATGTAGGTGCAGATGATTACATCACAAAACCTTTCAATCCACTGGAGCTGACCGCCAGAGTTAAGTCCCAGCTTCGCCGATATACAAAGCTTGGAACCATGGCCGAGCCAAAGAAAAATGTATATGTGATTGGAGGACTGGAAATCAATGACGAAAGCAAAACGGTGACTGTTGACGGAGAACCGGTAAAGCTTACACCTTCGGAGTATAATATTTTAGTATTACTCGTAAAGAATGCAGGAAGAGTTTTTTCCATCAATCAGATTTATGAACAGGTCTGGAACGAGGAAGCGGTTTCTGCGGACAATACGGTGGCGGTACATATCAGACATATCCGAGAAAAGATCGAAATCAATCCAAAGGAACCGAGATATTTAAAAGTAGTCTGGGGACTGGGATATAAAATTGAAAAACAATAAAGGGAAGTGAATGAATGATGAAAACAAAACGAATTATTCTGTACCTGTGCGTGATTGTGCTGGCAGCATTTAGCGTTTTTTGTACAGAAAAGGCGGTAGAACTTCAACAAAATTTGCCTGATGATATCGATGAATTGAAAACTACATATCGTGAAGAATACAATTTGGATATGATGGGGGTGCTCAGTTATGCAAATGCAGAGAAACTGTATTTAGAGAATTACAGCAATCCGAAAAAAGTGGTTGTAGAAAACAAAGAGTTTGGAAATGTAACTGTAAAGGATTTGGCAGAATTTTTTAACCGGCAACAGGACGAGGATGAAAATTCTGAAATAACTCTTTCGGGAATTCAAGAAGAATTAGGAGCACGTTTAGAAGATGTCAGAGAATGGTTAACTCATTCTGATGAAAATGGGAATGAAAGTGCAAGGGTCGAGTATAAAAAAGAGGAACA
The DNA here is from genome assembly GCA_024697845.1 of Eubacterium sp. Taxonomy (GTDB): domain Bacteria; phylum Bacillota; class Clostridia; order Lachnospirales; family Lachnospiraceae; genus Eubacterium_G. Next base: position 4,597 of record JAILRZ010000131.1, read on the forward strand.
AAAGTTAGTAAGGGAATTGGAGTATTATAACCAGATAGAGAATGTCTATGAACCTTTTGCTGATTGTGTGGATGAATTGCTTGTTGAAAAAATTGAGTCTACGGCACAACCTCTCAAAATTGAAGAGTTACAGAATGATTTTCAAACGGAAAGATGGGGCAGCTCCTCTGGATTTTTCTTTGATGTAAGATTTAAAGTCGGTGAAAAAGAATATACCCTTTCCAATGTGGAAAAAGGGAAAACAATTAATCCGAACTACTTTGATACGGTTGTTACATTCAAAGACGGACAAATCAATGTCCAGGAAAATGATTTTGATGTATATGCATGGGACAATTTGGTAAAGAAAGGAACGATAACCAGTGCAAACTTTGGAATCTGTATCACGGATGAAACGAAGATGCTTTATGAAAAGGTTCTGGAGGACTATGGAAAGTTAGAGGCTGAAGATGCTTATACCTATGCCTATTGTAAAGATCATATTGAAAATGCTCCGTCAGATTCAGAGATAAGGAAGACGAAAAAGGAAAGTGTTATTTGGATTTGCAGTCTGATTCTTGCTGTAGTGGTTTCTTTTGTATTGTTTCTGATTCTGATGCTCCTTGCGGGACATGAAAAGAAAGGCGATCAGCCACGGACAAAAGGAATTGACAGGGGATGGATTGATGTGGGATTTCTGATTGCAATTATTTTATATACGTTAGTTTGTCTTTTGGTCTTTGAAGATGCCTATGGTATCATTGGAGCAGGAGTGCGTTTTCATGATATTACCATGGTTTGTGCATATATTATAGGAGTAAGTGGTGCAGTATGTCTGATGCTGTTTGGGGAAAGCTTTGCAAGAAGAATAAAGACCAAAACCCTGATAGATACAACGTTCTTGGGGAAAGTTTGGTTATTGGCAAAAAAGGTCGGTAAGAGATTATGGAAAAATACAAAACAATTGATGGAAGATATCGGGCTTTTATGGAAACTGATTATTGTTTTTGCAGGAGGAATGCTCTGTAATATTTTGTTGTACCCAATGGTAGAAAATTTTGCTGCATCAAATCATACAATCTTCGGCATGGTAGTTATATATGGTATTTTTATGCTTGCAATCTGTTGCGTTTTATGGAAGTACTATTCCGAAAAAGAGCAGATTGTTCAGGGGACGAAGCAAATTTCGGATGGAAACCTAAAATATCAAATTGATGAGGGGATGATGTTTTCAAGCAACCGTGTTTTGGCAAAGCAGGTAAATTGCATTGGCGAAGGGATTAGCAAGGCAGTAGAGGAGAGCGTTAAAAATGAACGGATGAAGACAGAGCTGATTACCAATGTGTCTCATGATTTGAAAACGCCATTGACATCGATTATCAATTATGTTGATTTATTAAAGGATGAAACGGTGACAGAAGAACAGAGAAAAAAATATCTGGATATATTGTCTGTAAAATCATTGCGACTGAAAAATCTGACGGAAGATCTGGTGGAAGCATCAAAGCTGAATTCCGGTGTAGCAAAAATGGAAATCGGAAAGTTGGATTTAGTGCAGCTAGTCAATCAAAGTCTTGCGGAATATGAAGAACGGTTCAGTGCAAGAAAATTGCAAGTGATAAAAAACGTTCAGGAAGAACCGATGTTGGTGATGGCTGACGGCCGCAAGACATGGAGACTGTTGGATAACCTTTATAACAACGTATCCAAGTATGCAATGCCCGGTACCCGCGTTTATGTGGACTTGTATACCGAGAATGGAAAAGCGGTCGTGGCGGTGAAGAACATTTCCGAGAATGCATTGAATATGGATGCGGAAGAACTGATGGAACGATTCGTTCGGGGAGAAACATCGCGAACAACCGAAGGTAGTGGATTGGGACTTTCTATTGCGAAGTCCATTGCGCAACGTCAGAACGGGGACCTGGAGATAACATTAGATGGGGATTTATTTAAAGTGACATTTGAAATTGATTTATGCAAAGAATGATTTTACAATCATAAAGATTAAATTGTTATTGCATTGAAAAAGAGTAAGAATTAATCTCCAAAACGATAGGCCGGATTTCGTAATTTTCCGAGCATAGCATTGCGTTCGGAGCACTGTTTGAGCCCGGCAGGGCGAGTTTGCGGAGAA
>JAILRZ010000162.1 GCA_024697845.1 Eubacterium sp.
AGGATAATCAAAGTTGTTTAGGGTTTGGCAAAGTTGTTTAGGGTCAAACTTTAGGGACAAATTAAAAAAACTTCAAAGTTGTTTAGGGGCAAACTTTAGGGTTTGCCCCAATAACTATAAAAAGAGATATCAAATCGTGTAGATTTGACATCTCTTTTTACTTACTACATTTTAATCTTAATTATTTAGTATTATTACTTTTCTTTGCCGTTTATTGTGTTGTTTTTTCTGGTTGAAAATAAAAATCTTGTCCTGAAGTGTTCAAAGTTTCTGTAGCCACGACCTAATCTACGCAAATCTTTAATCTTTCGATTTAACGATTCGATAGGACCGTTGGATAAACGGCTATCATAGAGCTTTCCTGGACCATGTTTTTCTACCATAACAAACGAATTGAGAATATATTCATAGTTTCTTATTAAAGTGTTGGCAAACTTGTTGAATATTTCATGCTCACTCTTTAAATAAATATGTATAAGTTCATCAAGTTCCAGTCTGGCCTGCATAGGATTGCCAGCATTTCTAGAATTAAATCTTATATACTTTTCCTTTAAATCTCTAAAGTCTTTGAGTTTGGGATCGATTCTGAATAGACGATATTCATAATCATAAGTATTCATTAAAGCATTTAATCTTTTATCGATATGAAAATCTGAATAATACTCTATGGAATCTTGATTTTTAAGAACAAGCCACTTATATTTTTTTAGAATATAAACTTCTTCAGACATGGGTATAACACTAAAGTCATCGCAATCAGGGTGCTTTTTTAGATAATTATCTTTATCTCGTTTTCGATATCTTTTGGTTAATTGTTTAATATAACTATCAATATATCTATTTAAATGTTGTATGACGTGAAAAGAATCAACCACAGCTACAGCATTTAAAAAGTATTGATTAACGTAGTTTAAATATGGATTATACATATCTGAAACAAGGTACTTTACAGCATATCTTTCTTCCTTTGGGATTGAAGTGAAGTAAGGCAATGTTATATCGCTGCGCCTACTTTTTACTAAGTCGATTGGATCACCTGTGAAGAAGTCTTGTATGACTAAGGCGTACTTGCAATGCTCATCAAGTTCTAAATGTACTTCGTCGACAGAAATGATTTCTGACAAAGGCAATCGTTCCATTTTGACATATTTATAAAATGTTTCAATTACAGCTGTATCAGACATAAAGAACTTTTCTGCAACACTAGAAACTGTATTGGAAAGATCTTTTAATTCATTGATTATTAAAAAATCTGTAGCATTAGAGTTGCGTTTGTTTTTGTCTACAAACTTAAATGATTCATTAGCCTCATAGTTACATGCTGAATTGGTACATCTCCATCGTCGTTGTTTAAGCACGATAATAACCTGATAACCATCCCTTAAAATAGGATGGTTTATATGTCTGGTCTTAATGCCTCTAGAATACATTTTGCAATTGCAAATCGGACAAAAATGTATTTCGGCAGGTGTTTCAACTAAGATTTCCTTAGTTTTACCTACTGTTTTTAATTCTGTAATAATGACATTGGAATCTTCCAAGTCTAAAAAATCTGTGATAGTATTCATATAGCTCCTTTCATAAGATTAAAAATGTTGTAAGTGATTTAATCATATGAAAAGGAACGCAAAAGGACAAGGTTAGCCCTTGTCCTTTGTGTTTTTTTTTTGTATGAAAATCTGTCCCTAAAGTTTGACCCTAAAAGTTGCCCCTAAAGTTTGTCCCTAAAAAAGTCAGACCCTAAACAACTTTGAATATCCAAAAAGAATTAAAAAGATTAGAGAAGCTACCGCTACCGAAGAATGCACAGTGTATAGAAGTTACATCAAAAGCAGGAAAACTTTCCGGCAATGGAAATGGAATGCAGTATGTGGGGGTAATGCTCATAAAGAGTGATCTGAAAATGGAAGAACTGGAAAAGTATTATGAAGATTTTTCTAATGAGAAACATGAAATTGGAGTATTTTCTGATCCTTCAAAAATAATTGAAGATTGGAGACTAGACTTGGATTCTGATGTTGGAAAAGAGGGATACTACCTCGTTTATTCATGGACCGATGTTTATTCAGAATCACTTAGTGGGGTAGATGAATTTTTTAGCGAATGGGATTTAAGAGGTCATTAGAATAATTCCCATTGCAACAGTACTATATGATAAAGGAGGAGCCAAATGGAATACATTCGAGTGACGAAAGATAATCTTGAAACAGAGCACATTTGTTGTGCAATTTCTAAAAATGATGATGTGCAGGTGGCATCAAAGAAGTCCTGGTTGCGTGAACGGTTTGACGAAGGACTGGTATTTTTAAAAAGCGTTGAACGTGGGAAGTGTTTTATTGAATATATTCCGGCAGAGAACGCGTGGAATCCGATTGATGCCGAGGGCTATATGTATATTGATTGCCTTTGGGTGTCAGGAGCGTTCAAGGGAAAAGGATATTCCAATGATTTGCTGAATGAATGTATTGAGGACAGCAAGCGTCAGGGGAAAAAGGGATTGTGTATTTTGGCGGCAGCAAAGAAGAAACCGTTTTTGGCAGAACCAAAGTATTTGAAGTACAAAGGCTTTGAAGTGTGTGACGAAGCAGATAATGGAATTCAATTATGGTACCTGCCATTTAAGAAAGACGCAGAGAAACCGCAATTGAAAGAATGCGCTAAGCATCCTCATATTGATAAAAAGGGATACGTTCTTTATTACACAAACCAATGTCCGTTTAATGCAAAGTATGTGCCGGTGGTTGAGAAGACAGCCGTGGAGAACGGAATCGATTTTGAGGCAATTCACATCGATAATAAAGAGGAGGCCCAAAAAGCACCAACGCCAATTACAACATATGCGGTATTTTTTGATGGAGAGTACATCACAAACGAACAGATGAATGAAAAGAGATTTTTGAAGTTGATTGGAAAATAAACTGAATTAGAGAGTACGAAAATAAAGATAAAGAAACATTGCAGAATTATATGGTTCGCATGATTAAAGCCCATTTTTGTTTAGAAGTAAAGATGGGCTTGTCTTTGGCTTTCTTGTTTTGTATGATAGAAGCAGAGTAAAGAGGAAAGGATTGGTAGTGTTTATGCGCAAAAGATATGTTATCGCTCAGTAGTCTGAGCATAAAATAAAATTGACAATTATGCTCAGATGAATCCGAAAAAACAATAGGAGGATTATATGAGCTATATCAAAGCGGAAGAAATTCTGCCCAAGGAAGTAATTGAAATTATTCAGCAGTATGCAAGTGGTGTCAACATCTACATTCCCTGCAAAGAGAAAAAGGAGTGGGGAAGCCAGACCGATTCGAGAGTCTACTATCAGAGGCGCAACCACAAGATTTGCGAGTTGCATGGACTGGGAAAATCGGTACAGGAACTTGCAACTGAGTACTCTCTATCAGAGAAAAGTATTCGAAGAATCTTAAGACAAGCGAGACGTTCAGCATAAAGGAGGAAGGTATGAGTAATTACAAGTATTTTACATTGGATCAAGTCCCTGAATTAAAGGACGAAGCAGCAGAATGGTTCCACAATAAATGGGGTGTGCCAAAAGAAGCATACCAGGAATGTATGGATGCATTCTTAAACAATGAAACAAAAAACGGTTGGTATTTGTGTCTTGATGGAGAACAAATCATTGCAGGTATGGGAGTGATTGACAATGACTTCCACGACCGAAAAGATTTGTCTCCGAATGTTTGTGCAGTGTACACAGAAGAAGACTATCGGGGCCAGGGAATTGCCGGTGCTTTATTGAATTTGGTAGTAGACGATATGAAGAAAAAAGGTGTTTCACCAATTTATTTGGTAACAGACCATATTGGATTCTATGAGAAATATGGATGGGAATTCTATTGTATGGCACAGGGAGATGACGAACCGGAAATGACAAGATTATATATTCATAAGTAGTGTATTGAGAGCGCTGGTCTTGGGATTGGCGCTTTCATTGATTTTATAGGAGATTTGAAATGATTAAATTAAGAGAAGTAAATCATGACAATTGGATGGCTTGCATTGAATTGGATGTCCATGATTTTCAGCGACCTTTCGTAAATCCAAACATTTTTAGTCTGGCGGAAGCTTATGCTCATTCCGATTTAAATCCGACAGATGCTGAGAAATATTATCGTTGCATTCCAAAGGCGGTTTACAATGATGATGAGCTGATTGGTTTTACGTTAATCTCATATGAAAAGGAATG
>JAILRZ010000007.1 GCA_024697845.1 Eubacterium sp.
TAACTGTTTCATTGAAATAACGCTCATTTTCTTTACCTCCTGGTTTTTAATTAATTCTTCACGCTTTTGCTGTTTGCAACTACGTGTATCCTTCCACCTGCTTCGCTGTTTTAGGAAACCCCGAGCAAGGGCACCTGCCTAAAACTCCACAGGTGTGCTTAGTGCAACTCAAATATCATAGCATAGATATTTCTTAAACGCAAGTATTTTATCAATTACTTGCTCATTTCCCGTACATAACCGCAATTTGGATCTGCACAGGCTAATTTATTTCCTTTTTCAACCATGTACCCACCACACTGAGGGCACTTCTCAACAGATGGCTTCTGCCATGACATAAAATCACAATCTGGGCTATTAATACAGCCATAGTATCTTCTTCCTTTTCGTGTCATACGGAATACCACATCTCCACCACATTTTGGACAAGGAACACCGACCTTCTCAAGATACGGTTTTGTATTTCTACATTCCGGGAATCCCGGACAAGCCAAAAATCTTCCATGTGGACCATACTTAATGACCATTCTTCTACCACATTCTTCACAGATTTCATCGGATTCTTCATCGGCAATATGGATTTTTTCCAGTTTCTGTTCTGCTTCTTTTACTGATTCTTCCAAATCCGGATAGAAATTTCGAATGACGGTTTTCCATTCAATACTTCCTTCTTCCACAGCATCCAGCAAAGATTCCATGTTTGCTGTAAATGCTGTATCTACAATAACACTGAAGGCTGTTTTCATTACATTATTTACCGCTTCACCCAATTCAGTTACATAAAGATTTTTCTTTTCTTTGGTGACATATCTTCTACCGATAATTGTTGTAATTGTCGGCGCATAAGTACTTGGACGACCAATTCCCTGCTCTTCCATTGCTTTTACCAGAGCTGCTTCTGTAAAATGTGCAGGTGGCTGAGTAAAATGCTGATTTTCTTCAAAACGAACAAATTCCAGTTCCTGACCCTTTTCCATCTTCGCAACAACATTGTTGGTGACCACTTTTTCATTGTCAGCTTCCGTATAAACCTTCATAAATCCATCAAAGGATAATTTTGAAGTCGATGCATTGAACAAATAATCTCCCGCTGCCACTTTCACAGTCGTTGTCTCATAGACGGCAGTTCCCATACGGCTGGCAACAAAGCGTTTCCAAATCAATTGATACAAACGGAATAAATCTCTTGGCAACTGATCTTTTATTTTTTCCGGTGTCAACGAAACATCGGTTGGACGGATTGCTTCATGCGCATCCTGAATTTTCTTATCAGACTTCTTGTTATTTGCTCCATTAGAATAATAGGTTTCTCCGTAGGTATCATTGATAAAATCTTTCACCTGCATTTCTGCTGTATCTGAAACTCTTGTAGAATCTGTTCTCAAGTACGTAATCAGACCGATACTTCCTCGTCCTTTAATTTCCACACCTTCGTATAACTGCTGTGCTACTCGCATGGTCTTCTGCGTTGAGAAATTCAAAGCCTTGGACGCTTCCTGCTGCATGGTACTGGTTGTAAACGGAATCGGAGCCTTTCTGCTTCGACTCCCTTTCTTCACCTGGTCAACAATAAATTTGCAATTCTTTGTTTTTTTGATAATTTCATCCAGCTGTTCTTTTCCGTTAATCTCAATTTTCCCATTCTGATCACCGTAAAAGCTTACTGTAAATTCTTTATTTTTCTGTTTTAAAATCGCATCCATATCCCAGTATTCCTGTGGAATAAATGCATTAATTTCTTCTTCTCGATCACAGAGCATTCGTAATGCTACCGACTGAACTCGTCCGGCACTCAGTCCTCTTTTGATTTTCATCCAAAGCAACGGACTGATACTATATCCCACCATACGGTCCAGCACTCGACGCGCCTGTTGTGCATCCACCAGTCCCATATCTATTTTTCTCGGATGCTTTAACGCTTCCTTTACTGCCGGTTTTGTAATTTCATTAAAACTAATTCTGGATGTTTTCTTTGCATCTAGTTTCAAAGCAAAGAACAAATGCCATGAAATCGCTTCCCCCTCACGGTCCGGGTCAGTTGCAAGAAATACTTTATCCGCATTCTTTACATAACGGCGTAACTCTGCCAGTTTTTCTCCCTTTCCACGAATTGTAATATATTTTGGTTCATAGTCATTTTCAAAATCAATTCCCATTGTACTTTTAGGAAGATCTCTCACATGACCATTTGATGCAACCACTTCATAATTAGCCCCTAAAAATTTCTTTATTGTTTTAACTTTTGCTGGGGATTCCACAATCACAAGATACTTTGCCATGAAATACTCCTTTATTTTTATTCATACTTTTATTCATATTTTCCTGTATTTTTCTGCATATAGTAGAAATATATACAAAACTTTTATAAACATACCAAACTATACAACATCAAAATAGCTTTTTCAAGTAAAAAATTTTTTATTCATTTTTTATATACGTATATAAGTTTATTTCCTTTCATAATACTGTCCCATTACCTGATGAACCATTTTACATTTTTGTAATTGAAACAACGCCTCTAAAACCGTTCCAAACTCCAGCCCGGTTGCAGCAACTAATTCCTCTACTGTTTTTGTTCCATTCCCCAATGCCTCATACATTTCTTTCTGTAACGGCTCTAGCTTTATCATTCTTTCTTCCGCGGGTTTTTCCTGAATCTGCAACAATTCCAAAATGTCCTCCACACAAGTTACTATTCCGGCTCCTGCCCGAATCAATTGATTACATCCCTCATTTAACGGTTCTCCAATAGGGCCCGGCATCGCCATAACATCTTTCCCCTGTTCCAATGCCCATTCCACAGTAATCAAACTTCCGCTTTTGGGTTTTGCCTCAATAACCACAACCAAATCCGCCAGCCCACTGATTATTCTGTTTCGTTGAGGAAAATGCCACGCAAGAGGTTTCTCTCCTTCTTTATATTCCGAAAGAATCCCTCCTCCCGAACGAATAATATCATGATATAATTCTAGATTTTCTTCCGGGTAACAATAATCCACTCCACATCCTAATACTGCAAAAGTCGGTGTTCCTCCTTCTAATGCTCCTAACTGTGCATAGGTATCAATCCCTCTTGCCATTCCGCTAATGATTTGGACTCCTGCCTGAGATAATTCTTTCGCCCATTTTCTTGCATAAAGTCTCCCATAATTGGAACAAGCCCTGGCTCCTACGATAGCGACTGTAGGACACCCAGATTTTGGCAGCCTTCCTCTGTAATACAAAGTTTTCGGTACTTTTTCATATTGTAATAACACCTTTGGATAATTCTGCTCTGACCATTCCACTTTTTTTGTAATCATCTCGATATTTGTTTCCTTCATAGTTCCCCCTTTCCTAAAAAGACTTGAACGCAAGTGCCTTAATAATGTCTCCGCTTTGAACCCATTCCTTTCCTTCCAGGTCTGCAATCGTCCGCGCAACCTTTAACAACTTTTCAAAACCTCTAACACTCAATTCCATACTTTCATAGATTTCTTGAATCAACTGCTGTTCCTTCTTTCCAAGTCTGCAGTAGTTTTTCAGTTTTTCTCCGGACAATTGACTGTTAAATCTGATTGTTTCCCCCCGATACCGCTTTCGTTGCACTTCCAATGCCGACTCTACTCTTTTCTTAATTTCCTCCGAAGACTCCCATTCTGTTTGATTCATCTCCAAAAATGATACGCGCTCCATCTGCACACATAAATCGATTCGGTCCAATATCGGCCCGCTGATTTTTTCCAGATACTTATTCACATCCCGCTCCGTACAACTGCAGCGTTTTCGATCCGGGTAATAACCGCATCGACAGGGATTCATAGATGCCACCAGCATAAATCTAGCCGGAAATTCAAAAACGCCTCCGCTTCTTGCAATATGTACCACGCCTTCTTCCATCGGTTGACGCAGCGTTTCAATCACACTTCTTGAAAATTCCGGGAATTCATCCAAATACAAAACGCCTAAATTCGCTAAAGTCACTTCCCCCGGTTTCGGGTATACACTCCCCCCAATCATAGAAGCAACCGTTGTAGAATGGTGGGGGCTTCTAAAAGGTCTGTGTTTCGCAAGTCCCCCTTCCAATAATCCGGCAATACTTTGAATTCTGGAAATTTCAATTTGTTCTTCTTCACTCAGTTCCGGCAAAATCGAAGGCATCGCTTTTGCCAAAGCTGTTTTCCCGGTTCCCGGTGGTCCCACCATAAGGAAATTATGCATGCCGGCCGCTGCAATTTCTGCAGCCTTCTTTGCCATTTTCTGTCCCTTAATCTGTTGAAAATCCCTATACGTTCTCTGTTCTGTTTCCACCTTCTTCCTTTCAAACAAGGGCGGAGTTCCACCGGATAATATTCTTACAATTTCGTTCAGGCACCTTACTCCAATTACCTGAACAGACTCAATAGATTCACATTCTCCCAGGTTGTCCAAAGGGACAAAACACTGCTTACACCCATTCTTTATTGCTTCCAATACAATGGGCAAAGCGCCTCGAACCTTCACCAATTCACCGGTAAGGCTCAATTCACCTAAAAATAATTTATCTGACAAATCTCCCTCCACAATATTCATTGCTTTAAGGATTGAAACAGCCACAGCCACATCAAAATAAGTTCCGTTCTTATGAATATTTCCCGGTGCAAAATTAATGGTAATCCGCTTCGGGGGAATCACATATCCGGAATTGCGAATCGCAGTTCTCACCCGTTCTCTCGATTCCTTAATGTCAGACGCCAAAAGACCTACCATATCAAATGCAGGCAGGCCATTACTTACATCTGTTTCCACCATTACCGGTATAACATCCATCCCGGTAATCGTCATACAGCGCACTTTACTAACCAATTTTCTCCCTCTTTTTTCACACTCCCGTTCATTATTCTCCGTCTCTTTTTATATCACTTTTTGTATGTGTTGTCAAAAGCTTTTTTTAATTTCATTAGTGCACCTTTTTCTATTCTACTGACATAGCTTCTGGAAATCCCCAACTTTTTTGCCAACTGAATCTGCGTCATAGGTTTTTGTTCTTCTAAACCAAATCGCCTGACAAGCACCTCCCGTTCCCGAGGCGTCAGTTCCTGCTTCACATATTCCTTCATCCGCTCAATATCTTCCACCAGTTCCAATTGTTCCAGTGCCTGCATCTCCTCTGTTTCAATTACATCAATTAAATTAATATTATTTCCTTCTCTGTCAGTTCCAATTGGTTCTTCCAGATAAACATCCCGGCTTCTTTTTTTCTCTCCCCGAAGCATCATTAGCAATTCATTTTCAATACATTTTGACGCATAGGTGACCAAGCGATTTCCCTTTTCAGGTTGATATGTTCTGACTGCCTTAATCAAACCAATCGTTCCAATAGATATCAGGTCTTCATGATCTCGATTTTCTCCATAATATTTTTTTGCAATGTGCGCCACAAGTCTTTGATTCCTCTCAATCAGAATGTCTGCCGCTTCCTTATCACCTGTCTGCATCTTCTGAAGATAGTATTTTTCTTCTTCCGCTGTAAGAGGTTTCGGAAAACTTTTCATGAAAACACCCCATTACCTACTTACCACAGTTTATGCGATAGTCTGTAATGGGGTGCCTGTCTATCTCCCTTTTTTATGATTCACTTTTCACCCGTAATAAGTCTCCCACTTCCGGTGTTTCACTCAATGTTACGGTAATCCTCTGTTTCGGATGAGGACAACTTTCCATTTCATGGCCCTCCTCATCACAAATCTTCAAAACAGTCGTCTGAATGTCATTGCCATCTGCTTTCATAATTTCAATCTTGTCGTTTACGCAGAATTTATTTTTCTGTTCCAGAACACAGCTATTATCTTGAACCGACTCAACGATTCCAAGATATGTATAATCTCTTTCATAGACATTGCTATCATAAATCTGTGCCGTTTCATCCGGCTTTCCGAAAAAGAATCCTGTCGTGTACTGACGATAAGTACACTGAGAAATCAATTCTCTGTACTTCGGAAGATTCTCTTTATATTTTTCCGGATTTTCAAAATAGTCATCAATCGCCATGCGATAGGTTCTTGCAACTGTCGCCACGTATAGGGCGGTTTTCATACGACCTTCGATTTTAAAACTGTCAATTCCTGCATCTACCAATTCCGGAATATGCTCAATCATACATAAATCTTTGGAATTAAAAATATAGGTGCCGCGTTCATTTTCCTCAATCGGCATATATTCTCCCGGTCTGGATTCTTCCATAACTGCATATTTCCAACGGCACGGATGAGTACATGCTCCCTTATTTGCATCTCTTCCCGCCATGAAGCTGCTGAGAAGACATCTTCCGGAATAAGATATACACATTGCTCCGTGTACAAAAGTTTCTATTTCCATATCCTCCGGAATATTATTTCTGATTTCCTTGATTTCTGCCATTGTTAATTCTCTGGCAGATACCACTCTTTTTGCCCCAAGACCATACCAGAAATTATAAGTACCATAATTAGTATTATTGGCCTGGGTACTAATATGAAGTTCCATCTCAGGTAAAATTTCTTTTGCAATGGTAAAAATCGCAGGATCTGAAATGATTAGCGCATCCGGTCCTACTTCTTTCAAGTCATTGAAATATGCCTTCACCGGTTCAATATCCGCATTATGAGCCAAAATATTAGCTGTAACGTACACTTTCACCTGGTGCGCATGGGCATATTTTACTCCTTCCTTCATTTCTTCCAATGAAAAATTCTTTGCCTTTGCACGAAGTCCAAAAACTTCTCCACCAATATATACAGCATTTGCACCGTAACGTACCGCTGTTTTCAAAACTTCCAGACTACTGGCTGGAATTAATAATTCCGGTTTTTTCATTCCTGTTCTCCTCTTTTAACACTCATGGTAATCCCATCGCCAATTGGAACAATGCTGGTTTCCAATTCCGGATGTTTTTTTACCGCTTCCAAATATTCCCGCATACGCTTGTGAATGGTTCTGTCTCGTCTCCGTACTGTAAAGCGGGATTCGATTAAATCCCCCTCCTGTAAAATATTATCCGTAATCAATACCGCTCCCGGTTTCATTAACCGCAAAACCTCCGGCAAAAAATAAATGTACTGTGCCTTTGCTGCATCCATAAAGACAAAATCAAAAGTTTCCGCCTCAAGCGTAGGCATCAGTTCCATCGCGTCCCCCTCCAGAAGCATAATCTGTTCTTCCTTCCCGGCTTTTTTAAAATTTTCCTTCGCAATAGGGATTCGCTTTTCATAATTTTCAATTGTCACTATTTTATCTACATCAACACACTCACTCATAAAAAGGGCTGAGTAACCGATTGCGGTCCCCAGCTCAAGTATTTTTTTCGGTCTATGAATCATCAACATCACTCTAAGAAAACTTTCCATTTCTTTTCTGATGATTGGTACCTGATCGATATGTGCCTGTTCTTCAATCGCCTCTAACAGTAGACTATTAGGCGATTCTAATGAGCGAATGTATGTAGCAATTCTTTCATCTACAATCATTCTTTCTTCTCCGTTGTACTTTCTTCCTGCTTCTCCGGTCCTTTGGAAATCACTTCAAAAATCTGATCTGCACTATACGACGTATTGAAATGATAAGTTCCCGGCTTTACACTTCTAACTTTGTAAATATAAGACTGTACTTTAAAAACATTGGAATCACGAATAATACCAAATTCCTCCAGTTCATCTCCCAACTGAGATATTGAAGTTCCCGGACTTACTGTATAATCCATTTCTGTTCCCGGTGCAGTTTCAACGCCTTCATCACTGAAAATCTGCTTTCCAAACCGATAGGATGTCGTTGCACAAACAATTGCGATTGTGGCAAAAATAACATATTTCAATATTCTCAAAGATATTTTTGCAAAACTGCGCGAGGATCTGTTCTGTTCCATGCTCCTTAATCAACCTCCATAATAATTGGCAGAATCATCGGGCTTCTTCTCATCTTTTTCCATAAGTATTCACCCAGACTATCTTTAACAACCATTTTAATTTTACCCCAGTCAGCGCCACCTTGTCTGAAGCAATCATCTAATGCTGTTGCTACAACATCACGTGCATCATCAATCAAATTTTCAGCCTCACGCACATAAACGAAACCTCTTGTTACAATGTCCGGTCCTGCTAAAATCTGGTTTGTATATTTTTCTAAAGTCAATACAACAATAATAATTCCATTTTCTGCCAAGTTCTGACGATCTCTTAATACGATGTTTCCTACATCTCCTACGCCAAGTCCGTCGACCAACACAGAACCTGCCGGAACCTTTCCAATAATCTTAGCATCTTCTTCACCGATTCCAAGAACGTCCCCGGATTCCATCAGAAATACATTTTCTTTCGGAATTCCCATACTCTGTGCAAGTTCACCCTGCGCCTTCAGATGTCTATATTCACCATGAACAGGAATGGAGTATTTTGGTTTTACCAAAGAATAAATCAATTTGATTTCTTCCTGGCAGGCATGTCCTGATACATGGGTTTCGTGCATAATTACTTCTGCACCCTTCATATAAAGCTCATTGATTACTTTTGATACCGCCTTTTCATTTCCCGGAATCGGGGTAGAACTAAATACAATGGTATCATTTGGCTGAATCGTCACCTTACGATGAAGGGATGCAGCCATTCGGGATAAAGCTGCCATAGATTCACCCTGACTACCGGTTGTAATCAACACCAACTGTTCATCCGTATAATTTTTCATTTCTTCCACGGATATTAATGTATTATCAGGAATTTTCAAATATTCCATTTCTCTTGCAACAGAAATAATATTAACCATGCTTCGTCCTTCAACAACAACCTTACGATTGCATTTGCAGGCAGTATTAATAATCTGCTGAACACGGTCCACATTCGAAGCAAAGGTTGCAATAATTATTCTGTTCTTCATATGAGAAGCAAAAATATTATCAAAAGTTGCTCCGACTGTACTTTCTGATGGAGTAAATCCCGGTCTTAAGACATTGGTACTATCACACATCAATGCCAAAACACCTTTTTTGCCCAATTCACTAAATCTGGTCAGATTAATTGCATCACCGAATACCGGTGTGTAATCCACCTTAAAGTCTCCAGTATGTACAATAATTCCCAACGGTGTATGAATTGCCAACGCTGCTGCATCCGCAATACTGTGGTTGGTACGGATAAATTCAATTCGGAACTCTCCCAAATGAATACTCTGTCCAAAACGCATTACTTTACGTTTTACTACACCTAACAATTCATGTTCTTCTAATTTTCCTTCAATAATACCAATGGTCAACTTAGTTCCATATACCGGTACATTGATTTCCTGTAATACATAAGGCAATGCTCCAATATGATCTTCATGACCATGGGTAATAACAAAACCTTTAATTTTTTCTTTGTTTTCTCTTAAAAAAGTAATATCCGGAATAACACAGTCAATTCCCAACATTTCATCATCCGGGAAAGACAAACCGCAATCCACAATCACAATGCTGTCATTGTATTCGAATGCAGTCATATTCATTCCAATCTGTTCCAATCCTCCTAGAGGAATAATTTTTATTCTTGACTTATCATCCATATAATCTTTCTCCCTTCTTTTCTTTTTTCCGATCTCTTTTTAGTTTTTCTGTACGATATGCCCAAACACTAAATGATATCTGTATCTTCCAGCAGTTCTGAAAAGATTTTTCCTATGTAACTAATCTCATCTTCATCTTCTACCGGTTCATAGATTGCATCTTCGTCTTTGTCATCCGATACATCTTTAAATATATAAGCTTCCGCTTCCTCATTATCATCCTCCGTAACGAGAATGTAATTGACATTATTAATGCGTGTTTCTTCAACAATGAACATTTCTACTTCATTGCCGGCATCATCCAGTAATATTATTTTTTCTTCCATAATTATTTTCTCCCTAAACTTTCCCTATTCCTTATTCTGCTGATGCATATAATCCTCCAGAATAATAGTAGCGGCAATCTGATCTACATATAGATAGCGGTCTTCTTTTCTGATTCCCACTTCATCCATAATTTCATAAGCCTCTACCGTTGTCAGTCTTTCATCCTGAAAAACAATTTCCTTTCCGGTTCTTTTTTGAACCAGCTGAGCAAATTCCTTTGTTTTTTCTACACGTTCCCCTTCTGAACCACTTAGCATTACCGGATAGCCAATCACAATTTTTTCAACATCATACTGCTCCACCAGTTCCTGAATTCTGGCAAGCGTTTTTCGCATTTTTTTCGGAGACGGCCTTCTAATGATTTCCACTCCCTGAGCCGTCATTCCTAATGCATCTGTTACTGCAACACCTACGGTCTTCGAACCGAAGTCTAAACCTAATATTCTCATATTTCCTCTACGCACGTCGAAAAAAGGTCCTAAGACCTTTTCTTCACAACAAAAACAACAAGCTCCTATCGCAGTTTGTTATTTATATAGTATTTCACTGTTTCTTCAATCAGTTCGTCACGTTCCACTTTCATAATCAGGCTTCTGGCATTATTATGACTGGTAATGTATGTCGGATCTCCTGACATTACATATCCTACAATCTGATTTACCGGATTATATCCTTTTTCAGCTAATGCAGCATAAACCTTTTCTAAAATTTCTTCGACGCCAATCGTCTGTTCCTCCGGAACCTTAAAAAACTGTGTACTACGTAAATCGCTCATCTTATCACGTCCTTCATTTCTACCTTATGGCAATATGTGTTCTTAGTTTAATATAAATTTTAAAGTGTTGCAAGCATTATTTCATTTGTCATTGGTTCAATTAATGTTACTGTTTTTATTTTACCTTCCAAATCCTCAGAAGAAGATACAACAACTTTTATGTAATCCTTTGTATGACCAACAAAATATTCGTTCCCCTGAAGATTCACTTTTTCTTCAAAAAGAACTTCTTCTGCTTTGCCGGCCTTCATCTTCCAATATTCTTCCGTTAAATAATTTCCCAGTTGAATCAAATCCTCACTCCTCTGTGCTTTCACAGTTTCAGGAATCTGACCTTCCATTCTTGCAGCAACAGTACCATCTCTTTTGGAATATTTAAACACATGCAATTTCGAAAATCCAACTTTTTCCACAAATGACTTTGTTGTCTGATAATCTTCCTCACTCTCCTGCGGAAATCCAACAATCACATCCGTAGTCAACGCTGGTTCTTTAAAGTATTTTCGAAGTCGGTTGCAAATTTCCAAAAACTCCTCTGTTGTGTAATGCCGATTCATTGCCTTCAATGTTTTATCACATCCGCTTTGCATTGACAAGTGGAAATGTGGACAAATTTTTTCCACCTTTGCCAATCTTTTTGTGAATTCTTCCGTAATAACCTCCGGATCCAACGATCCTAAGCGAATTCTTTCAATTCCATTCACTTGATTTACCTGTTCAATCACATCAATCAGTCGCTTTTCTCCATCCATATAGCAACTCAGGTTAATTCCTGTTAACACAATTTCCTGAAATCCGCTTTCCGCAAGACGTTTCACTTCTTCGATAATATCCGAAACTTTTCTGCTGCGAATTCTTCCTCTTGCATACGGAATAATACAATAGGTACAAAAACTGTTACAACCATCCTGAATTTTCAAGTGTGCTCTCGTATGCTCCGTCACTGTAGCAATTTCCAATTCTTCATATTCGTCTGTATGGTTGATATCAATCACGTTGGTTTTTACAGCCTTCTGCTGATAATAATCTTCTAATATAGAAACAATCTCTTTTTTCTTATTATTTCCTAAAATCAAATCTATGGCTTCATCTGCTTCAGCCTTTTCTGTAGCTGTCTGAGCATAGCAACCGGTAGCCACCACCACTGCGGCTGGATTCATCTTTTTTGCCTTGTGAAGCATTTGTCTGGATTTTCGATCTGCAATGTTGGTAACGGAACAGGTATTTACCACATATACATCCGCCTTTTCCGTGAAAGGTACTATTTCATAACCGGCATCTGCCAACAATTGTGTCATTGCTTCGGTCTCATAAGCATTCACCTTGCATCCCAAATTATGTAATGCGGCTTTTTTCATTTCTTCCTCCTTTTTTCCTGTTCTCTCCTTGAACAAACCTCCTATTCGTGCTAAAATTATAGCAGTCTAGAAAAGCGAGGTGTTTACAAAATGAAAACAGTTACAATTAATTTAGGTTCTATCGATAAAGTTAAATCTTTTGTAAATGACATTACAAAATTTGATAACGACTTCGACTTAGTATCCGGTCGTTATGTTATCGATGCAAAATCTATCATGGGTATCTTCAGTTTGGACTTATCAAAAGCAATCGACTTAAACATCCATGGTGACAAAGATCTTGATACAATTCTTGAAGTATTAAAGAAATACGAAGTTTAATCTTCTATTTTTTCAAGAAACCACTGCGATACGCAGTGGTTTTTTGTTTAGCAACAAGAACTTTTCATCAAGCTTGCTTGAATGAATCTGACGACCGCCTACAAGCCAGAAACAAACATAGCGTTTTCGGGCTTGTCGTGATTTAGCCAATCTCAATGATTTCTACGGAATCAATTGCTTCTTTCATCATCTCATCAATTTTTTCAGCCAAATGTGTTTCTGAACCTTTGATAACATTAATATTCGGCTTTGTAACCGGATGCTTCGCAACAAATGTGGTACAACAATCTTCATATGGTAAAATCGAAGTTTCATACGTATTAATTTTCAATGAAATATCTACAATTTCCTGCTTGTCAAATGCAATGACCGGTCTGAATACCGGAATCGTACATACTTCATTAGTTGCCGCAAGACTCTGCATTGTCTGACTGGCAACCTGTCCAATAGACTCACCGGTAATCAACGCCTGAGCATTTTCCTGCTTTGCAAAATGCTCTGCAATACGCATCATATATCTTCTCATAATAATTGTCAGTTCATCATGCGGACACTGATCGTAAATATACATCTGAATATCCGTGAAATTTACTACATGCAGTTTCATTGGGCCGGAATATTTTGCAACCAGTTTTGCCAAATCCACTACTTTCTGTTTTGCACGCTCTGAAGTATAAGGTGGTGCATGGAAGTAAACCGCATCCACAACAACACCACGCTTTGCAGTCATCCATCCGGCTACCGGACTGTCAATTCCACCGGATAATAAAAGCATTGCCTTCCCTGCAGTTCCCACTGGCATTCCCCCAGGCCCCGGAAGAATCTTGGAGTAAATATTAATATGGTTTCTAATTTCCACATTCAGAATCACATCCGGATTATGTACGTCAACATGCGTTTCCGGGAATGCATCTAAAATGCGTCCACCTAATTCCCTATTTAATTCCATAGAATCTAACGGGTAATTCTTTCTGGCACGGCGAGCCATCACTTTAAAACTAAAGTTTTTATCCTCATAGTTATCCTCAACGTATTTTACAACCTGTTCTGCCAGGTCTTCAAATCCATTGTCTTCAATCTGAACCATTGGACATACCCCAACAATACCAAACACATGCTGTAATGCATCAACAGCCTCGTCAAAGTCGTATTCTTCTTCCGGTGTTGCATAAATACGTCCATATTCCTTCGTCACATGGAACTTTCCATCCACTTTATCCAATGCTTTCTGTGCATTGTTTACTAAGGCATCTTCAAATAAGAATCTGTTTTTTCCCTTTACACCAATTTCGGCATATTTAATCAAAAAAGAACTTTTCATATCTTTCTATCTCCTAACATATTTTCTAAGCATCGGTAACAATTGATTTAATTGTTCTACCGCATAATCAATTTCTTCCTTTGTGTTCCATTCGCAGAAACTGAATCGAATTGTGGATTCCAACAAGTCCTTGTCTACTCCCATCGCTCTCAACGTGGAACTGATTGCCGGCTTATTGGATGAGCATGCACTGCCTGCTGAAATATAGATTCCTTTATCTTCCAAAGAATGAAGTAATACTTCACTTCGGACACCGGAAAAGCTGGCACTGACAATGTGCGGTGCTCCCTCCTTCCCCTTTCGGCTATTCACAGTAACACCTTCCATTTCTTCCAAGGAATCAATTAAGTAATCCTTTAATTCAATCATTTTCCCAACATTTTCATCCAAATGATCATAGCAATCTTTTGCCGCCTGGCCGATTCCGGCAATTCCAGGAACATTTTCCGTTCCGGAACGATATCCCATCTGCTGTCCTCCACCAAAAATAATCGGATTCACTTTTGTATTTTTTTTAATATATATAAATCCACTTCCCTTTGGTCCATGAATCTTATGTCCACTTACAGATAATAAATCAATCTTGCAATTCTTCGGTCGGATTTCCATTTTTCCAAAGGACTGAATTGCATCTACATGATAAACTACCTTCGGATTTATTTTCTTAATATAATTTCCAATTTCTTCAATTGGTTGGATTGCTCCCACTTCATTATTAATTTGCATAATTGATACAAGAATCGTATCGTCCGTCATCGCTTCCTGTAGTGCTTCCATTTTTACAGTGCCAAAAGAATCCACCGGAAG
>JAILRZ010000052.1 GCA_024697845.1 Eubacterium sp.
GGAGGAGAGAATACATGACTCTGGAAATGGAATTGATGGAACAAAGAAAATATGGTGAGAAGCTTGGAAGAATCGAAGGCGAAAAGTCCGGCAGAATTGAAGGCGAGCAAATTGCCGAAAGAAATATGTCAACACTGATTAAAAGGCTTACAGAAGATAACAGATTAGATGATATCAAAAGAATGGCAGAAGATGGAGAATATCTAAAGAAGTTATATCGTGAATATGGAATACAGAATTGGTTAGAAGAATGATATTTTGTATGAAAACTAATACTAATTATTGATTATTAGGGAGAATCCCAAAGTTTGTGTAAACCTCTAAACTGATGTAAGATAAAATTACACAGTTTGGAGGTTTTATTATGGCTAGAAAAAACGACAGTCCACAAAAAGCAGCAATGAGGAAAATGATGCATGATTATCTCAAAAGTAACGATATCAGCATCAAAAACGGAACGGATGTAAACTCAATCATGCGAGACATGATGTCCGTTCTTTTGGAAGGAGCATTGGATGAGGAATTAGATGAAGAACTCGGTTATTCCAAATACGATTACCGAAACAAAGAGACCGATAATAGTCGAAATGGTCATTCCAAAAAGACAATGCATACCAGCTATGGTGACATGGATGTGTCAATTCCAAGAGATAGGAATGGGGAATACGAGCCACAACTTATCAGAAAGTATCAGAACACGCTTACACAGGACATGGAAGAAAAAATTCTCTCTATGTATGCAAAGGGAATGACCACTGGAGATATTGAATCCCACATGAGGGAACTTTATGACATTGACATTTCTGACAGTACCATCAGCCGGATTACTGATAAGATTCTTCCGGTTGTAAAGGAATGGCAGGAACGTCCTTTAGAAGAGGTCTATGCGGTCGTATATATGGACGCAATCCACTATCACGTCCGTAGTGAAGGACGTATCGTAAAACGTGCAGTTTACATTGCGTTGGGAATTGATATGAACGGAAGAAAGGATGTCCTTGGTATGTACGTTGGCGAAAATGAAAGCGCAAAATTCTGGTTGTCTATCATGAATGGACTTAAGAACCGTGGCGTTGAAGATATTCTAATCGCCTGCGTTGATGGGCTCAGTGGATTTCCTCAGGCAATAGAAGCTGTTTATCCACAAACAGAGATTCAGCAGTGTATCATTCATCAGATTCGTAATTCAACAAAATTTGTGTCCTATAAGGATATCAAGAAACTGATGGCTGATTTAAAACGTGTATATGCTGCACCGACAGAAGAAACAGCCTTAAATGAATTGGAATTATTTAAAGATAAATGGGATTCCAAATATCCGAAAATTTATAAATCATGGCACGATAACTGGGCCACTTTATCAACTTATTTCAAGTACCCGGAAGCAGTCAGACGTCTGATTTATACAACAAATGCCATTGAAGGATTCAACCGTCAGCTCAGGAAAGTGACTAAAAGCAAAACGGTATTTCCATCTGATGACAGTCTGCTGAAGATGCTATATTTGGCAACAATGGACATCACAAAAAAATGGACCGGTCACCGCCAGGATTGGGGACAGATCCACTCTCAGTTGGAAATTTATTTTGAAGAACGATTGGAAAACAGAATTTTTTAATATAGCCTATATAGATAGGTTTTATTGACATGCAGAAAAATACCTGTATAATGCAGGTAAGGGCAGAACCAATAAAAATCGGCTCTGCCCTTAAATAAATATTTTAATATCTTATGTCAGTTTTTTGAGTTTACACAAAACTTGAAACAGTCTCGAGGTTGGGCAAATTGCCCAGCCTCTTATAATGTATAAATATATTCTTATTTATTCTTTTCAGCTTCCTGCATTTTCATTGCACGGACCTTAAGTGGAAGACCGAACAATGTAATAAATCCTTCTGCATCATGATGATCGTACAAATCACCTGTTGTAAATGATGCAAGAGATTCGCTGTATAATGAATATGGAGATGTTGTTCCGGCTTTAATGATGTTACCTTTGTAAAGTTTGAATTTAACTTCACCTGTAACATATTCCTGTGTTGATTCAACAAATGCC
>JAILRZ010000080.1 GCA_024697845.1 Eubacterium sp.
ATAAAGGAACCTAAAACCTTTTCATCTAATAGAATCGTTGAATTGCCTGAATTTGTAATTAAATTATTATTGAAAAAATCCAAGCCTGTTAATTTGACAATTCTCCAAATTACAGAGAAATGGAAGTATTGTATGAAAGCACTACATATGAGTTACACTTTTCATTCGCTTCGCCACTATTCCGCTTCTATCATGCACGCTCAAAACATTCCCACTCAATACATCATGGAGCGCGGAGGCTGGAAAACGGAGCATACTTTAAATCGCATCTACAGGAATTCTTTAGATGATTATGCACGAAAGTTCTCTAAACAAACGAATAATTACTTTAAAGATAATTTTCTTTGATTTCGTGTCATCTTTCGTGTCATATCGTGTCATAAAAATATGAAATAATTGATAATTTTATGAGATTTTGTTTCATATATGAAATTTTCAAAAATATCCTTAACACTAGCAAATAAGGGCGATTCCCATATATACTGGGAATCGCCCTTATCTTATACTTAGCTGGCCCACAAGGATTCGAACCTTGAAAATGCTGGAGTCAGAGTCCAGTGCCTTACCATTTGGCGATGGGCCATTGTTGTCTAGCAACAGATGATATTCTATCACGTTTTTTTTGAAAAAGCAAGTCTTTTTTTCAGAAATCTTAAGAGAATAACTTTCTAAATTTTCGACGAATTCTTCGCCTCCAAAAACTACGCCGGATTTTCTTCACATAAGCCAAATATTTAGAATCATCCGCCATAATTTCCATTCCATCTTGCACAAAAGATTCCATCACTCCTACAATCCATCCGAAAGGAACCTTTTCTTTCAAAAAACGATTATCTCCACAGGTAATGTAATAGCCATCCTTCACTGCGATAATCCGATGCAACACATATTCTCCTGTAGGTCTCTGATATAATGGCAAATCCAGTTCCTTCAAAATACCTTTTGCCGGAACAATCTTCACCACATCTTTTCCCTGACGAAGCATTGGCATCATACTATCTCCATGAACCCCTGCCATATAAAACCCCTGTTCCTTCAGGCATTGCTGAATCGTGATTTTTTCCATCAAAAACTCCTCTACTCGATTACTCCCGGTTTCTTTAAAATTTCAATAAAACTCTGAACATCCTGAGTTGCCTGAGATGCGTCTACATTATACTTTTCTGCAAGAGCCTGCACCAATTCTTCTTCTGTTATTTCTTTCTGCAATTGATTCCAAAGAAATGTTCCGGTCTCATTCAATTTAATCATTCCATTAAAGGTGTTGCTTGCAGCTCCCACCGGGATCACCACATTCTGTCCACCTACTTCTCCTAATACAAATCCTTCTTTAACTTTCATTCTGTTCTCCTTTATTTTGACATTGTTTCATAGGAAAGCTTTGCTGCCTCCTCTGAAATATTACATTCCAATATATACATCGGGATCTTTTCAATCAACTGGTCTACAAACTGCATCGTCTTTACTAGTGCTTCCACCTTTCTCGGACGATAAATCTGATTCATAATCAATGGCAAACTTTCTTCTGCTCTCACCCGGCGAATTCGATTTTCTTTCGCCTGCACCAGAAAACAAATTCCTTTTAATTTTGCATGTCGATTGCTGGACAAATGATGCTTTCCGTCCCACGGAGTTCCATAAGCATAAATCCCATCGTCTTTCATTCGAAGCAACGGTTTATCATCATTAATCATCGTCACCCGTTCTCCGAAAGTTTCCCTCCATAATCGGGCGTGGGTTGATTTTCCGGTACCACTGGCAGCTGTAAACATATAGGCATCTCCATCCATTTCCAGCACACTTCCATGGCAAAGATACACCTGGTAATCTACTGCTCTTTCACAAAACAAACGGTATAATGCAATATATTCCAAATAGGACTTTCCAAACTTTACATCCTCTTCTGCCTTCGCCTGTTCAAAAGCCAAATCTTCATCCGTTGCAGCAATGGAAAAAAGAGGTTCTTTTCCATCTACGATATAGTCTGCGCAAATCTCTTTAAAATAATTTCCCCGATTTTTGATTTCTACCGGAATCTCTCCAAACTCATAAATATCTCTCACCGGTTACTCCTGTTCTGTTCCCTTAATATAATTAGCAAACTGCTGGGCTGTTCTACCGGAAATTCCTCCATGGCTTAATTCCCACTTGTTTGCTTCTGCACGAATTTCTTCATCAGACATCTTTACACCTAAACGTCTGCACAATCCAATTGCAATTTCAAAGTATTCTTTCTGTGACGGTTTTGAATAATTAATTGTAACACCAAAACGATGTACCAGAGAAAGTTTTTCCTCAATGGTATCAGAACGATGCATTCCATTCTCCACAGTTACATCGCTTCGATCGTTCCATGTTTCCTTAATCAGATGTCTTCTGTTCGATGTGGCATAAATCAGAATGTTCTCCGGTTTTGTTTCCACACCACCTTCAATGACCGCCTTCAGGAATTTATATTCGATTTCAAATTCTTCAAAAGACAAATCATCCATATAAATGATAAATTTATAATTTCTATTTTTTATCATAGAAATCACATTAGACAGGTCCTTAAACTGATGCTTGTAAATCTCAATCATACGAAGGCCCTGATCATAGTATTCATTGACAATCGCCTTAATACTGGTTGATTTTCCGGTACCACTATCACCGAATAACAGACAGTTATTGCACTTTCTTCCCTGCACAAAAGCTTCTGTATTCTCCACCAGTTTCTTCTTCTGAATCTCATAACCAATCAGGTCATCCAGCACCACCTTATCCATATTGTTAATTGGTTTAAAGGTAATACCTGCATTTCCTTCTTCAATACGGAATGCCTTATTGAGACCAAACATTCCCACGCCGTAAGCTTTATAAAAATCCGTCACCGCCGCAAAGAATTCCTTTTCATCCTTTGCCACTTCCAGTTTTTCGCTTAACGCGCGAACCTTCTCACTGACGTTTTTATTGTATAATAATTCCTTCTTTGCAATGGCATTATAATGTTCTAACTTTTCAAAGCAGTCAATACCCAGTTCTTTTTCCATCGGTCCAAAATCATAATTAAACAGATTCTGGAACTGCTTAAAATCATTCTCCGCAAAATAATTGACCGTTCCATCATTAGCTCCAACTTTTTCGCAAGTCAGGCTAAATGGATTTTCATTGGTAATCAACAAATAGGTTAGATAATTGTGCCATAAATTTTTATCAAATCCAAAATCTGTCGCTACTACCAGAATTCGTTTCACCTGATGGTAAATGCGTGTAATAATCTCATCCTTCTGATAATCTGTTTCTTTAAAATCCTTTATGATATTGGATAATTCCATCAAAATGGAATCCTCAGGCATATCACCATAAATCAACAACTTGGAAACAATGTTATACATATCAATCCCTCTTTTTTTTATAAACACTACATATCATTATAGCGAAATTTCAATAATAATCAACAAAAGAGCCCGGCCGAAACCGAACTCTTTCATAAAAAGCTTTACTTCATCTTATAAACCTGTACTTGCGTGGAATGTTCTGTGGATTACATCATCCTGCTGTTCCTTTGTTAATTTGATAAAGTTTACAGCGTATCCGGAAACACGGATTGTAAGCTGTGGATATTTTTCAGGATGTGCCTGAGCGTCCAATAATGTTTCCTTGTTTAATACGTTAACATTTAAATGATGTCCACCCTTTGATGCATAACCATCTAATAAAGATACTAAGTTATCTACCTGCTGTGTGCTTGCTGCCATAGTCTTTTCCTCCTATTCTTTCATTAATTCTTCGCGGGATTCCTTAAAGCCTTTCATTACAATCTCTCTGGCTGCTAAAGCCATTTCTTTTGTGGCCGGCTCAATACCCTTCAACGGGTAATCGATTCCCAACTGCTCATATTTTACAATTCCCATATCATGATACGGGAGAATATCTAATGCATTCACATGTTTCAATGTTCCAATAAATTTCCCAAGACGATAAAGAGCGTCTTTATCCATGGTTACATGAGGAACAACAACATGACGAATCCAAATTTCCTTTCCCTTGGAATCAAGGTACTGGGCGAATTTTAATATATTGTCGTTAGGTCTCTGGCACAGTTCCAGATGCTTTTCCGGATCAATGTGCTTGATATCTAACATAATTAAATCGGTCACTTCCATTAATCGGTCAACCTTCTTGATATAATCCGGGTTGTCCGGCTGGAAAGTGGTTCCGGATGTATCCAGGCAGGTATGAATCCCTCTCTTGTGAGCTGCTTCAAACAGTTCCGTTAGAAAGTCGATTTGAACCATAGCCTCTCCTCCGGTAGCAGTAATTCCGCCATCCTTATAGAAAGACTTTTTGCTCTCATACGTTTCCATAATCTGGTCCACTGTCATTTCTTCGCCACCTTCCATACTCCATGTATCCGGATTGTGACAATATGCACATCTCATAGGGCATCCTTTGAAGAATACCACTAATCTGACGCCGGGACCATCAACGGTTCCAAAACTCTCAATTGAATGAATTATACCTTTAGCCAATGTGAATCATCCTTCTCTTAATTATTTATCGATTTCTACTCCAAGGTCACTTAAATCACCAACGATTACGTCATCCTTTCCAAGTGCTCCAGGAATGATTGTGAATGTATTTGAAATACCATCCTGTGAGTTAAGGAATGGAAGCTTAGCTACTGATGAAAGTGATGAAACAGCACCGTTCTTATCTCTTCCGTGAAGTGGGTTAGCACCTGGTGCGAATGGCTGTCCAGCCTTTCTTCCGTCAGGTGTGTTACCTGTGTTCTTTCCGTATGTTACGTTAGAAGTAATTGTAAGAATTGACTGTGTTGGAATACCATCTCTGTATGTGTACTGCTGTCTTAAGTATCCCATGAACTTGTTAACGATTTCTACAGCGATATCATCAACTCTGTCATCATCGTTACCATATTTAGGGAATTCTCCAGT
>JAILRZ010000149.1 GCA_024697845.1 Eubacterium sp.
TGCATAAAAAAAGTGCTGAAAAGAGAAAATGTTATTGCACTATCCATTAAAAAGGTGTAGGATTTTTATGTGGGGTGTTGAAAATTTATGAGAAAACCTCAAAAAATAAAAAAAAAACAAAAAATGAACAAATTTTTAATAAAATTTGTCCGACAAACGCTTGATTTTTTTGCAGGATTTGATACAATAAGAACACAGTTAAGAAAACGAACGAACCAAACAAAGTTAGGAGATATCATCTCATGAAATCTTTGATAATAAAAATACTAATTGGAGTCGCTGTTGGCGTTGCTTGTAAGTTTATTGGAGATCAGCTTGAAAGATTCTTTTTGAAAGAAAGGAAGCTGGAATTTCGGAGAGGTAAAATTGAAGACGTACTTGTTCTTCTAGCTACCGGAGGGTTTGGAATTGCAATCCTTTTGAGGACTGGTTCAATCCCAGAGATGATATACATATTCTTATTGATGATTGTTTCGCAGGTGATAACCCTGACAGACTTCCATCATAGAGTGATACCGAATGAGAGCCTACTGATGATTTTCGCATTAAAGATTGCATTCGGAGTTCCATTTTTGTTTGGAATGGAAAAGTTTCCAGAATTTTCAATTATTGGATCGCTGGTAGGAATGGCTGTGAGTTTTATCATATTCCTCGTTCCGGCAGTGATATCAAAGCAAGTTGGAGCCGGAGATATTAAACTTGCTGCGGCGATGGGATTTGCGCTAGGACTGAGCGGAAGTATGACGGCGATAGTCCTAATGGGTGTTCTTGTTATTATCTATACGATTTTACAAAAACAGACACCGGTTTTGGAAATGGTAAAAACGATGATTCCGATGGGACCGTTCTTGGCGGTTTCGATGATAGTAGTTTTATTACTACCGGATCAGTTGTTTGTACTACATATTTAAATATTTCGTTCCCAACAGTGCTAAGCACTGTAGAGATAAATACAAATAATTTATAATTTAAAGGAGGAACATGTTATGATTAAGAATTTTTTGAAGGATGAAAGCGGACAGGGAATGGTAGAATACGCTCTTATTATTGCTTTAATTGCAGTAGTACTTATTGGTGCTTTAACAGCATTAGGAACAGGAATCTCTGGTAAGTTCGGTACTGTACAGGAAAAGCTTAACTAAGATAAGATTATCAAAAAATGAATTTGAATTAATTCAAATCATAATGGTAGTAGGGTGGGTGCAAACCCACCCTATTATTCATCCATGGGGAAATGGTGATTATATTAGTGAAAAGGACGAATATATGAAACAGAAAAAGATAAAAAATGAGAGAGGACAGGCGATGGTTGAATTTGCCATTGTTCTTCCGTTTCTGCTCCTGATTCTTTGCGGAATCCTTGACTTTGGATGGATTTATTACAATAAATACATGGTTGAAGATGCCAGTTATCAAGGGGCAAGATATGCTTTTGTTGCAGAAGCAAAACAGCAGGCAATGAATCCGGCAGCTACAGTGGATGCTGGAAAATTAGAAGATGACACAGAAAAATATGTGAAAAGTGAATTCTTTAATAATAGTAGCAGTGCAAGTGTTGATGTAGTCGTAAGTTCTGACAAGGTTACGGTAACTGTAGAAAATCAAATTGATTGCTTGACATTTGTAGGGCAGACATTTTTTGGTAAGAAATATAATGCTACGTCGAAAAGTGTAGCGTCAAAGTAAAAAATAAGACAGATGGAGTAAAAGATATGAAGAAGATTTATATAATTGCAATCGTTTCAGCTGCAATATGTGCGATTTTATTGTTTAGTTATTTACAGAATTATGAGAAAAGAGGGGCAAGTGGCTCAATCGAAGCTCAGATTGCGAATGAAGAAATTGTTGATGTTGTAGTGGCTAAGGGAGAAATTCCTGAAAACACACCAATTACAAAAGAAATGTTAGAAATTAAAAAAGTGCCAAAGAGCGCTGCAAATCCAGATGCTTTCAGCAGTGTTAATGCTGTAGTAGGAAAACTTAATAACGTAAAGATTTTAAATCAGGAACAGGTACTTAGAGCAAAAGTATATGATGAAAAGACTGGAAACAGTGATTCTCTTGCTTTGGCAATGGCTTCCGACAGAAATGGTGATGGTATTGATACGAGAGCGATTACGCTGGAAGTTGATTTGGAACAGAGTGTTGGCGGTTTTATCCAAAAGGGTGACCGTGTAGATGTTCTTGCTGCTCCAAAAGGACAGAAACCTGAAGGAGTAGAAGGTCGTGATGATAAAGATTTAAAAAAGAATGTTTTTGTTGAAGGTGCTTATGTAATCAGAGTTGGTGATCAGCACTATACTACTGATTCTGGAATTTATACAAGTGTAACTCTTGCATGTAACATTGAAACATGTCAGCAGTTATATCTTTTGCAGAAAGACAAAAACGGATCTACTAAATGGGATTATACATTAGTATTAAGAGCTTCAGACGTTGCGAAAAAATAATAATAAAGAAAGTGGTGAATTGATATGAGAAATAGGGAAGACAGAAATGAAGAAGTTATGCACGATGCCACTGTAGTTGCTGTTTTTGGTACAAAAGGAGGAACAGG
This sequence comes from Eubacterium sp., assembly GCA_024697845.1. Classification (GTDB taxonomy): domain Bacteria; phylum Bacillota; class Clostridia; order Lachnospirales; family Lachnospiraceae; genus Eubacterium_G. Next base: position 2,558 of record JAILRZ010000149.1, read on the forward strand.
AAAAACTACCTTTGCCGTGAATTATGCGATGTCATTACAGGACATTGGGAAAAAAGTGTTACTGGTTGATTTGGATCTTCAGTTTGGGGACGTTGGAGTATTTTTGGATATCCCTAAGTTTGAGACGATTTCAGATTTAGTGACAGATGGTGATTTTTCTCTTGAAAATGTAAATACATATTTATTTAAACATAAAAGCGGTATGCAGGTGATGTGCGCGCCAAATTCACCGGAATTTGCTGAACTTGTTAAACCAGATCATATTAGTATGATTGTTAATGTTCTTAGAAATGAATTTGATTATATTATTTTCGATTTAGGACCAACAATTGATGAAACCTCGTTACAGGCCGTAGATGTTTGCGATGATATTTGCTTTATTATTACTCCGGATATCTCAAGCTTAAAGAACGCAAAGGTTTGCTTGAAAGTATTGGATACTTTAGGCTTAACAAGCAAGGTTAAATTAATATTAAACAAAGATGGAAGTTCTGATATAAAAGGAAAAGACATGGAAGCGGCACTGGGTGTCGGTATGAATCTTACGATTCCTTTTGACGCGAAATGTGCGATTGCATCTGTTAACAGAGGAATCCCTATTGTTACAGCAGCTCCAAAATCAAAAGTTAGCAAGGTAATTAAAGATTTTGCTGAACAGGGTTCGAAGTAATTTGAATCAAATAAGGAGGAAAAGATATGTCTTTGCTTGAAAGAATGGGGAAAGTTAATACTTCAGCCCCTAAAACAGAGGAAAAAACTGGGGAACTCTTCAAAAGAATGGAAGAGAAGAAAGGACCTAAAGATAATCCTGAGACACCGGAAGTTGTGGAGGCACAGAAAGTTCAGGAAACTCAGGACACTGATGTGGAAGAAAACGCTTCTGCGGTTGCAGAAGAAAATGCTTCTCAGAATGTAGTAGATGCGCCGGAAAAGGTCAGTGTTTCAAGTTTGTGGAAAAGTACAACAGCGCAAAAAACATCTGCTCCGAAAAATAAAGAAGAAGATGAACATGTTGTTGACGAAAAAACAAAGCAGATTATAGAAAATACGCATAAAGAAGTGGCAACTGTCCTTTCAAGAACCGATGCTGTTGAAACACCGGAAGAAATTGAAAAATTAATCGAAGAAATTGTGGATGAAAATAATCCGGATATGAAACGAACAGATAAGGCGAAAGTTGTTAAGACTGTTTACGATGAAATTACCGGATTGGGACCTTTGGAAGAATTATTAAATGACCCGGATATTAGTGAAGTAATGGTCAATGGACCGAAGCAGATTTATGTTGAAAAAAGAGGAAAACTTACAAAATCCAAAGTTACATTTAATGATGAAGAACACGTTCGAAGAATTATCGATCGAATCGTAACACCATTAGGAAGAAGAATTGATGATTCCAATCCGATGGTTGATGCCAGACTGGCAGACGGTTCCCGTGTTAATGCCATTGTTCCACCTTTGGCGTTAAATGGTTCAACAATCACAATTCGAAAATTCTCGGATACACCTTTAGGAATCAATGACTTGATTGGGTTTGGTTCTATGTCAAAGGATATGGCAGAATTTCTTGAAGCATGCGTTTTAGGAAAATTAAATGTCTTGGTATCAGGAGGTACTGGTTCAGGTAAAACAACATTGCTGAATGTTTTATCTGCATTTATTCCTGCAGATGAACGTATTGTAACAATCGAGGATGCTGCCGAACTTCGATTATTGCAGGATCATGTAGTTTCTTTGGAAAGTAGACCTGCAAACTTAGAAGGAACAGGAGCAATTACTATTCGAGATCTTGTACGAAATGCTTTACGTATGAGACCTGACCGAATTGTAGTAGGTGAGTGTCGTGGTGGTGAAACGGTAGATATGTTACAGGCTATGAATACAGGTCATGATGGATCTTTGACAACAGCCCATGCGAACTCTCCAAGAGATGCATTGCTCCGTATAGAAACAATGTTTATGATGTCAGGTATGGAAATTCCTGTTACTGCGATTAGACAGCAGATTGCTGGTGCGCTTGATGTAATTGTGCAGCAGGCCAGATTGCGTGATGGATCAAGAAAGGTCATTAGTATTTCTGAGGTGACAGGTATGGAAGGTGACATCATTACTACACAGGAGATATTTAAGTATCGCATTGATGGATATGATTCAAATAATAAGGTGGTTGGTAGATTCGTAAGTACAGGTGTTAAACCGCAGTGTTGCGAAAAGATGACCGCTAACGGAGCTAAGATTAATGATCATTGGTTCTTTGAAGAAAGAATGCGATAATATAGAATTTATAGTAAAATAATGATAGCTTGGAAACAAGCGGAAAGTTGGAAAGTTATATGCAGGTTTTAGCGATATCATTATTTGCACTCATTTTTGTATTCTGCTTAATGACTATTTTGTTAAATAGTATTGAGCATGACAAGATGGAAATTGAAAAAAGAGTGCAGGGTCTTGTTTATGTGGACGATGCACAGGAACAGGAAAAAGAAGAAAAAAAATTAAGACGTAGAAGAAGAGAAAGAGAAGACGACGGAGAAAAAGAGAAAAGACAGATTGAGCTTTCAGCCAGTATGAAAAAGAGAATCCAGGCTGTTGAAGAAGAACTCTATAATTTAGGGTTTAAAATTTCGGCAAAGAACTTTTTCATCATTTGGATTGGAGCTGCAATTCTTGCACCGGTTTTCTGTATGTTGCTTGGATTGAATATGTTAATTCGTATGATAGCAATGGGTGCGGCAGTTGTTTTCCCGATTATCTTTATAAAAAGAAAGAAAAAGAAAAGACGTGAGGCATTGGAAGAACAGTTGGTTGATGCGATCGGTGTATTGGTAAATGCCATGAGAGCTGGATACACGTTCCAATCAGCGATATCAACAATTGCAGAGGATATGGATGATCCGATTGCTGAAGAATTTGGACGTGTTTTCCGTGAGACTCAAAGAGGTATCACAATGGAAGATAGTTTAAATGCCCTTGTTGAACGTATTGAAAGTGATGACTTGAGTATTATGTGTACGGCAGTTAATATTCAGCGCCAGGTAGGTGGTAATTTATCAGAAGTTTTGGAAAAAATTTCTGGAACAATCAGACAACGTATTGCGTTGAAAGGTGAAATAAAGACTAAAACATCTAGTGGACGTGTATCAGGATATATTGTAGGTGGATTACCAATCATCATTTTATTGGGTGTATCTGTAATGAATCCTACATATACAGATATATTGTTGGATACCAGTTCAGGTCATATTTTATTGATAATTAGTGCTGTATTGGAAGGAATCGGTTTCGCGGTTATTCGAAAGATTACGACGATTAAATATTAAGGAAATTCGAAAATTCCAATGATGACGGAGGGAGATTAATGATAGTTTTAGTTACAATTTCATTTGCCTTTGCGTTGACATGTGTGTTCGTTGGTGTATTTACATTTTTTGAAACAAAGAACAAGATGAATAAACGTTTGGGTGGAGTGAAAGATGAGTTAGAATTCACAGAAGGCGAAGAAAATGATAAGAATGGTTTCCGTGACAGACTGAAACAGCAGCAGTCAGAACGTCGAATGCGTATGACTCGTGAAAAGGCCAAAAAAGAAGTGAACAATGAAGAAGAAACTTCGATTGAGGCGCTATTAGATGAAGCAGGATTAGATTTTACTGCGAATCAGTTTAATGCTTTCCGAGTGATTCTTATGATTACCGGATTGATGGCTGGATTCTTTTTAACTGGAATCCTGAATACTTCAGGATTTTTGTCTATTTCAATAATAGCAGGATTAGCTTTAGTTGCCGGAATTTTACCTACTCGACTTGTTTTGTACAAAATCAAAGGAAAGAAAAACCATATTCGTCAGCATTTGCCGGATGTAATGGATTTGCTTGTTGTAAGTGTAGAGGCAGGACTTGGATTTGATGCAGCGTTGGCAAAGTTATATGAAAAAGATAAATCGCCATTGATGCAGGAATTTATGCAAGCTTCACGAGATATCAAGCGTGGTGTTTCAAAGAAAGAAGCGTATGATAGTTTGGCAAAACGATGCGACGTAAAAGAAATGACTTCTTTTGTTATGGCGATTATCCAGGCAGATCAAATGGGTATTTCCGTAAAATCAATTTTGTTGACTCAGGCAGAATCTTTAAGAGAAAAGAGAAGACAGAGAGCGGAAGAAAAAGCTTTAAAGGCACCGGTATTAATGTTAATACCGCTGGTAGTTTTTATTTTCCCGGTTATCTTTATTGTATTATTAGGACCTGCTGTAATCAATATTATGGAAATGGGAATATTCTAAAGTGGTGTGAACAATGAAATGTAAAGAGTTAGTAATTAATCAGGAAAAAGTTGGGAAAGTGTATATCGCAGACAACTTTTTCCTGAGATTAAGAGGATTGATTGGACGCGATCCTTCAGAAATAGGAGCTTTGCTTATTAAACCGTGTTCGCAAATACATACCTTTATGATGTCTGCGCCGATAGATGTGGTTTATATAGATTCAACGGGAAAAGTACTAAAAATTGACGAGAATGTAGAAAAAAACAAATGTAAAGCAATTGTAAAAAAGAGCAAGGCAGTTGTTGAATTTCCTGCTTTTAGAGCAAAAGAGTTGAATATTTGTCCCGGAGATGTTATAACTGTTTCAGAAGACTAGGGAAGGAAGAATATGGTGAATTTATAATGAGTGAAGAAAATGTATCGATTGAGGATTTACGAAGTGCTGTTGAAAACGAACATCGATTTCCGACAGCTATTAGGGGATTTGATAAGAAAGCTGTAAATACATATTTAAAAGAAATGGAAGAACAGTATAAGCAGTCATTGGCAGAGTATGATGAAAAAAGGGTTGATATTATTAAAGAAAATGAAAATCTGAATGAGAAAGTCGAACTCTTGAATGCAAGAATTGCAGATTTAAATGCAAGATTAGATGCAAAGAGAGAGAATGACGAAAAAATCAGACAGGCAGTTATGAGCGAAATGAGCGTTAAAACAAATCAGTTAAAAGCGGAAAAGAGAGACTTGGAATTGAAACTGACAGAAACAGAAAAACAGTTACAGGATTTGAAAGCTGATGTAAAAGAATCAACTTCAGGACTTAACGGAATGAGCGAAAAATTGCAGAAGCAGTTGAAAGAACAGTTTGATGCTTGTAATGAAATGATTAAAACTTGGGAAGCGCAACACGTATTGGCAGTAAAGGAAATTGAAGATCAAGTTAAGTAGTATGTTTATTGAATTAGCGTTTAAAGGAGAGATGTATTATGAAACTGAGAAATCTGAGAAGAGATGAAAGAGGAGCTACAGCCGTTATTGTTGCATTGATGTTGGTTGTTCTTTTGGGTGCAGTTGCTCTTGTAGTTGATTTAGGGCGTGGATATACTTTAAAAGCGCAGATGCAGTCGGCATGTGATTTGGCTGCCCTCGCTGGCGCGAAGAAACTTCCTGATCAGACCCAGGCAAATTTGGTAGCAAAACAATTTGCAAAGGACAATGGTTTTGACAGCGCTAGTGTTGAAATTTTGGACGGAGGAACCAAAGTTAAGGTTTCCATTAAGCAGACGGAAAATACATTGTTTGCTGGAGTGTTAGGTGTTAATAAGATGGATGTTGGTTGCCATGCAATTGCAGGAATTGATGCTAGCCCAGTGAGCCAGAAGATTAATCCGTTCTTTAATTATCTGCTGTTCCACAGTGGAACAACTGGTACAATGACTATTTCTTCATCGTTGGAAGCATATGGATCAATTCATTCAAATGCCGATGTGTCAATACAAAGTTGTAGCGTGTTAGGTAGCGTTTCCTCTACAGGAAAGTTTGACGGTTCTGTTGGCTATGAAGTATATAATCCGACTGATCCGGAAAATGATGTTTATGATGATATTGGAAAGGCTGAAAAAATTTGGTGGAGTCCTGAAGGGTATGTTGGATATGTAATTAAGAAAAAAGATGGTACAACTGTGCATATGGATGATGCCGGTTATTATGCTAAGGTAGATGGAATAATTGAAGTGCCATCGTTCATTAAAGACAGTGCTATGGCAATTATTCCTACAGATGGTTCGGGCAATCCTAAGATGCCAACTTCGAATAATGTTGCAGTAAAGGGTTCTGTTCATGAGAATAATAGCAGAGTGATTAACGGTGATGTAGTAATCAATGGAAATGGTGAAGTATGGTGTGATTCTGGACTGATTACCGTAAATGGAAATGTTTACTGTAATGGAAATTTAAAACTTCAGCGTGTTAAAATTAACGGAAATGTATTCTGTACTGGATGTATAACTACTTCAGGTGAGAATATTACATTTACAGGTGATTATATTTATGCTGACAGTATGAAACCAGGTAATGGTCTGAATGTATCCGGTGTTATCGTGACGAATCATGATTTTATGTCAAACGGTAATATGAACCAATTAGATGGTGGTGTGGCAGTATTATCCCTTCACGGTGACATTAAGTTAACATCCGGAGGACAGGGAATTAACGGTATTGTATATGCACCGGAAGGAAAAGTAACCTTTGGTGGAACAACTACAGTTCATGGTAGCATTATTGCTAAAGAATTATCTACAAACTCAAAGATTAAGATTTATCCGATGAAAGAATCAGCGGCTGATGATCTTGGTGATATGGTATCAGGTGGAGGCCCATCAAATCCATCGGGTGCAAAGGTAGTCAGAATGTATGAATAATAAATAAATAAAAAACTTCTGTGTACTGGAAACAGTATACAGAAGTTTTTTTGCTTTATAGGAAAGTTCTCTGAACTTCCCTATAAAACAAAAATGCTCCGCAAGGATGCGCAGCTCGCGGAGATGTAATTATGCTGTCGCAACCGCTCGCGCGCGAAGTGTCGGAGACACTTTTTAATTTTGATAAAAATTTGGTGAAGAGTCAACTTTATGAAGAAATAGAAGTAAATAACTCAAAAACATAAAAAAACCGATTGAAATGTTTTTATTACACGTATCGGAAATTGGTTATTTTTAACAAAAGAACACAAAAAATAGACGAAATCAAAGGATTTTTTGTGATATTTTCATAAAAGATTGGACATACTGCCGAAAAGAAGTAAAAAATATTTTTATGCTTGTGAACGGTAAAATGGCATTTTATAATTAAACTATCAAAGTATGATTCGGAGGAGAAGATATGCGAAAGAAAATGAAGAAATTATTGTCAATGTTGATGGTATTTGCAATGGTAGTTTCATTGTGCCCACAGGCAACGCTTCTTGATGTAGCAGCTGCTGATGAAAATGAAACTCCGTATAATCTTTCAGAAGAACGTCCGGTATTTGTAAGTTCCGGTGCTAATGAAGATTATGCAGTTGATGGAAATACCAGTACCAGATGGCAGGCTGAACAGTCTGACCAGAATGAATGGTTGTATGTAGACTTAGGAAAAGTTGCAACCATTGATCATTTGTATATGCAGTGGGAAGCTGCTTATGCAAAATATTACCAGATTCAGTTTTCTGATGATGAGACGAATTGGACAACTGTATATACAAAAGCAAAGAATACAGGTGCATACGTAGATATGGCTGTTTCTTACAACTATACAGGGGTTCGTGAAGACGGTGATTTAAGATTCAGTGTAAACTGGACCAGTGTAGAAGATGCACATTACAAAGTATACGTAGATGACGAAATCGCTACAGCCGGTGGTGATGGATACAAGTTCAGCAATCACGGTGGAACACAGGGTGATGTTCGTTTTACACCTGGAGAACATACTGTTCGTGTAGTAGCTTTCAATCCTGAAAGCAATAAGGAATTAGGAAGTGGTACGTGTACATTTACTGCTGAAACAAATGCTTCAGGAAATAACGGAATCGTTGTTGATGCATCTGCAGCATTAAAGCAGACAATTGAAGCTAGCGAATTAAGCAAAACAACAGCTAGATACGTAAAGATTATTGCAACAGAAAGAGCAACTGCTTATGGTAGTTCACTTTTTGAATTCCAGGTTTGGGGGACAGGCGGAGCAAACAGACCTCCTGTAGATTATGGCACAAACATTGCCTTAAATAAACCGGTACAGTGTTCAGGGACCAGAGATGAATGGTGGATGAAGGATGAAAATGGAAACATCACTGAATCTGCATACAATGGTGTAAAACCGGAAAACGCTGTTGATGGAAGTACAAGCACAAGCTTTACTTCATATCAGGGAGATGACCAGTGGTTGTATGTTGACTTAGGGCGTCAGTATGATATTGGTAGAGTGATTACAAAATTCACCGAAGACGGTGGAAAGATTTATGATGTTCAGGTATCTGCAGATGCTCAGGAATGGACCACAATTCACAGATATTTAAGAGGGTATCCAAACATGATTGATAACTTCTCATGTTATCAAAGAGGGGTACGTTATGTTAAGGTTCTTGCATACGCTAAAGTAGAAAGCGGAAGTGGTGTAGGAATTAGAGAATTAGAAGTTTATGAGTACAGGGAAGGGGATAGCAAAGAAAATGCTCCAATTCCTCAGTTACCAACAAGACAGATTGTAAACAACAAGAATGGTAAGGGTTCTTATATTTCTGGAGAAATTAAGAAAGAATTAAATAAATTACCAGTATTTGTTAACGAGGAAAACGTTCAGGTTCCAATCGATTCCAATAGTTGGTGGTCATCATCCATGATTAAGACTTTTGGAAACGTAGCCTGTGTTCATCCATTGAAGACTGTATATTCCAAGAAAGGTCTTGGAGTACTTCTTGCTTCAGCTGGATGGGTAAATGATAGAAAAAAAGGTGACCTTGGAACAGGATACTCAACAGAAAATCAGATGGACTTCTATGTATATCCAGATAACTATGTAGGAAAAACAGGATATGACAGAGTAGAAGGATATGGAGATTATTCTGTTAAGTTAGGACTTTGTGATGAAGATGGATTGAAGATGACATCTACGATTGTAAAAGGTTCTCCATATGTATTTACAGATTATCAGGGAACAAATACAGCATTCATTAGTTCTTCATCAATTGCAGAATTCTTTAATGCAAATGGAAATACAATTTTATCTGCAGAAGGACAGACTGTTACAGCTGATCATATCGGATTTAAATCCGTGGATGCAGAAAATGAAAAAGCAGGAAATGATGGCTCTTACTTTACAATTTCCGCACCTGCAGGAACAAAGTTCACAGCAAAATCAGTTGGAAAGAACACTTTAATTAAAGTTGAATTCCCATCAGAAAATGATGCTTACATGTCATTTGGTGGAATGACAAGCAAGAATCAGATGGAACAGATTTATCAGCATGGCTATGCTTATGTAACAAATACAAAGGTTGGATACACATTCAACAAAGCAAATTCAAAGATTGTTACAACATATACAGCAACAACACAAACAAAGAGAAGCGGATTTAGCAATCAGACACTTCAGGCATTCTATCCACATCAGTGGAAGCATGCTACTGATACAAACAATCCGGATCTTGTATATCCATCTATTCGTGGAAAGATGAAGGGTGTATTCTCAAACCAGATTAGTACAACACAGCAGTTTGCAGGATTACTTCCTACATTTACAAAACCGAACAGTTCGTTATTTAACAGTTCAGAATGTATTGAATACTTATATACAGTATTAAATGAATTAGGAACAGGACCAAATGCCGATGCTTATTGGCAGGGTAAAGCAGTTCATCCATTAGCAATCAGTGCATTAATGGCTGATCAGCTTGGTGAAACAGAAATGAGAGACGGACTTCTTAAAGACCTTAAGAAGATCATGGTAGACTGGTTCACCTATGACGGTGGCGATGATAGCTGTTACTTCATCTACAATAAAGACTGGGGTACACTTTATTATCCGGAAAGTTCATTCGGTGCTAACGCAGCAATCTGTGACCACCACTTTACATATGGATACTTTATGTTTGGGGCTTCTGTATTAGCTTCATACGATGAAGAATTCTACAATGATTACAAAGACATGATTGAACTTCTTGTTCGTGACTACGCAAATCCGGAAGAACCGGAAGATGACGGAAATATGTTCTGTAAGTTCAGATCCTTTGATCAGTACTCTGGACATTCATGGGCAGGCGGTTACGCAGATAACGATGATGGAAATAACCAGGAATCAGCTTCAGAATCCTTATTCAGCTGGGTAGGTATGTATCTTTGGGGTGAAACAACAAAGAACAGCAAATACATCGACGCAGGTGCTTATGGATTCACGACAGAAATGGAAGCAATCGAACAGTATTGGTTCGATTACGATGGAGATAACTGGTTGGAAAAATATCCATTCGAAGGAACAGGACAGATTTACGGAGCATCTTACAGCTACGGAACATTCTTCGGTGGACAGCCATTATATATTTATGGTATTCAGTGGTTACCAATCTCCGAATACTTAACAAACTACGGTATGAATCAGACAAAGTGTGCAAGCATGTATCAGGGACTTTGGGATGATACAGAATATGCGATGCAGGCTGTGTTAGATACCAGAGATAATAAGGTTGCGGAAGCACAGGCAGCAGGCAAGTCTCAGGCAGAAATCGATGCAATTATTGCAGAATACCAGAAGACTTATGATGAATATGCAACACCGGATAACGGATGGCAGCATATCACATGGCCAATGCTTTCACAGACAAATCCTCAGGCAGCATACGATTTATTTGAAGAAAACGTATCTGCAATGCAGAAGGAAGATAGAGCAAATACATTATGGTTCATTTCAGCAATGGATCAGTTAGGATACAGAACAAATGATTACGTTATTACAGGTGATTACATTACCGGTTCTGTATATAAGAAAGATGGTAAGAACGGAGCCGCTGCAACATACACCGGTGAAGTTTGGAACCCAACAAATGAAGCACAGACAGTAACAGTAAAGGATGCAAACGGAAATACGAAGGGAACAGCAACAGTTGCTTCCGGAGCATTTGTAAGCTTTAACATTGATGGAAATCATCAGTTTAATTTAACACAGGCTGCAACACCAACCATTAAGGCAACATCATTAAAGACAGGAGAAGTTTCTGATAACATTTCCGGAACAGTTGCTTTTGATGATACACAGTTAATCGAATTATCAGCAGAAAACGGAGCAACAATCCACTATACAACAGATGGTAGTGTTCCTACAGCTTCATCACCGGTATACGAAGGAAAATTCCTTGTATCCAGTGATACATCAGTAAAAGCAATTGCAGTGAAAGAAGGATTCATTGATTCAGCATTCGCATCAGCAACAATCTCAATTGAAGGTGATGTTATCCAGAGTGCAGATGATTTGTCAGAAGGAAAGACTGTTACAGCTTCTTCTGAAAGCACAGTAGAAACTGCTGCAAAAGCAAATGATGGTGATTTAAAGACAAGATGGCAGGCAAAGAGTGATGACACAAATGAATGGTTACAGGTTGACCTTGGATCACTTAGAGCAATCAACACAGTTGATGTTACATGGGAAGCTGCATATGCAGCAAGATACGATATTAAAGTATCTAAAGATGGTGAAGATTGGACAACAGTTGCAAGTCCAGCAGGGAAGTCCGGATTAGTTCATACAACATTCGAAGCAGTGGATGCACGATATGTTAGAGTACAGACAGTAACAAGAGGAACTGCTTACGGTTCATCTATTTACGAAATTGCAGTATATGGTGCTGTTCAGGCAAATGCACCGACAATTACTCCAAATAGTGGAGTATACAACGGAGCACAGGATGTGGTAATGTCTACATCAGTTAAGGGTGCTGAAGTGAAGTACACATTAGATGGTACAGATCCTACAGAAAACTCATTAACATACACAGAACCATTACACGTTAATAAGTCAGCAATCATCAAGGCTGTAACATACAGAAAGGGAATGGTACTTTCAAATATTACAGAATCAAGTATTATCATTTCCGGAACAGTATCAATGAATAAGACATCCGAAAGAATTGCAGTTGGAAGAACTTCACAGCTTCTTGCCTTAACGGATGAAACAGTAACATGGAGAAGTTCAAATAACAATGTTGCAACCGTTGATCAGAATGGTCTCGTTACAGCGGTAACAGAAGGTAATGCAACAATTACAGCTAGAACTGCATCAGGAAAAGAAGTAACTTGTGATGTAACAGTTACAGAAGCAGTACACATTAGTGAAGTATATCTGAAGAAGACAACTCTTGAAATGAGAAACAGAACTTCAGAAACATTAGAAATTGTAATTAACCCAGCAGATACAACAGACGATAAGACAGTAACATGGTCATCTAATGATGAACACGTTGTAACAGTTAATCAGTCCGGTACAGTAACTGCTAAGGGCGAAGGACAGGCAACTATCACAGCACAGGTTGGAAACTTTACAGTAACATGTGATGTTACCGTAGGACCAGCAGCGACTGTTGAAGAAATGGTAAGCAGCAACAAGTACAACTTAGCATTAAGAAAGGATACCGTTGTATATCCTGAAGTTGCTGAAGGAAACAAGAATTACTTAAATGATGGTGCATTAACAATGAACGGAAACCACTGTGCAATAAGCAGAGCCGGATGGGGATACCGTGATGAAGGATATGCAATCATTGATTTAGGCGATATTTATGATGCATCAACAATTGATGAAATTTTAGTTCAGTACAAGAACATTGCAGGAAATGATACCGTATTAGGAAAAAACTACAATATTCAGTATTCAGCAAATGGTGTTGATTATGATGTGGTTTACACATCAGATACTGTAGTAGAAGCAGACTTTGATGAAAATGCAATCATCAGAACCGACGTATCCGGTATGACAGGTGGCGTAAGATACATTAAAGTTGATTATCCATCCGTTGCAGATTACGGAATCCAGATTAGTGAAATCGCTGTTCTTGATACAGACTTAAATGCAGCACTTGCAGAAGTTGAAAATATTGCAAATCCTGCAGACTTAGTAGTAAGCTCCAATGCAATCAAGACAATTACTTATACAATTGTTCCGGATGCAGGCCAGGAAGCATTCAAGTATATGGTTTACATTGACGGAAAACTTGTAGGAGACAGAGTGAATGCAGGAACATACACCGTTGAAAATATTGAAGGTGGAGAACATACAGTTAAAGTATTGTCTTACTATAACAAGTTGAACTCTGAAGGAATTTCAAGAAAAGTAACTGTAGATGACGGATCATTAGTAAAATATGTTAACAGCGTTAGAAACCTTGCTTTGGGATGTGATGTAACTGTAGAAGATATTAATACATCTGAAGGAAGTCAGAATCCTAAGACAATTACAAACGGTGTTATTGGAAAATCAAATGACACCGTAGTTCAGACAACATGGGGAGCAAAAGAACAGACAGTAACCCTTGACTTAGGAAGACAGATTTCAAAGAATCAGATTCAGGAAACATTAATCGCATTTAAGGCTGACAACACCAACGCAACAGCTTACAACATTCAGTTCTCAGCAGATGGTGAAAACTATGAAACAGTAACTGAAGTAACAGGTGCAGCTTTCAAAGAAGCATTAGAAGATGAATTTGATGCAAGCAAATATCATCAGGATACAGTTCGTTATGTAAAGGTTAACCTTACAGCAGGAAATTATAACTGGGGTTACCAGATTGGTGAAATCGCAGTTATGGGAACTGATGTGTATATGCCGGAAGAAGTAACAGGACTGACAGCTACTCAGACAGGAAAGAATGCAATTAACGTAACATGGGTAGGACCAAACAACGGACAGCTTTACAACGTATATGTTGACAATGCAATCAAGGGAATGAACCTTGCAGTATCTACATTAGATTGTGCAGGTATTGATGCAGGAAGCCATACCGTTAAGGTTACAGCATTATTAAATGGTATTGAATCTAAGGGGGTTACAACAACTGTTATCGTAACCGGTGACGGAGAAGTAACAACGGAAGAACCTACAACAGAAGAACCTACAACAGAAGAACCTACAACAGAAGAGCCAGTAAATGGAACTGTTAAGGTTGAAGGTTACCAGATTAGTTCAAGATACGAAGGATTCCGAATTGTTGGATCGGTTGAACCAAAGATTAATGGAAAGAACGTTCAGAAATATGGTACAGTTTATTCTATTAAGACTTTAAATGGAACAACTGATACAGGAATTACAGAATCTGACTTGGTAGTAGGATCTACAAACAGATATGTTGCATCTTATGAAGCAACTGCTGAAGGACTTTTGAATAATAAGATTGGCACTTCTTCAACAGCTACCTATTATGCAATGACAATGACCTTCGGTAAGAAGAACAAAAATGCATTCGTTACAGAATATGCAGTAAGAACATACGCATTATTAGAAGATGGAACTTACGTATACAGTGATGCGGTTGAATTCTCTGTTTTCAATCTTGCGAAGTTCGCGTATGACAATGTAATGATGCCGAACGAAAATGCACATAATTACTTATACAATAGTATCTTGTTAGTAGTTGACCCAACTTATAAGCAGAAAGATTTTAATTGGACAAATGCATTTGCTCCAGTTGACGAAATTTAAATAATTCACGAGGGGCTGCAAAACAGCCCTGAAAGGAAAACAGCTATGAGAGTGTAAGCTCATAGCTGTTTTTTGATTGTATAAGGCAAGGCCTTGTTTATTATTGCGAAGTTTTTTGTGTAGAAAAAACGGAGCTTTAATAAACAAATAAACCACCGGCTAAGCCGGTTGGTAGGGAATGCTTTAGCTTACAGTAAAAAACCTCCTGTGATACAA
>JAILRZ010000150.1 GCA_024697845.1 Eubacterium sp.
AACACAATATATAGTATATTTAATTGAAATAGGAGAAATGATTCAGTGATTTTTAATGTACTTCAATATCTGGAAAATTCTGCGAAACAGTTTCCGGATAAAATAGCGTTAGAAGATGAATTTCAAAGCGTAACATATGAAGAATATGTTGGTAATGCGAAGAAAATCGGAACATATGTAACTAAAAAGGTTGGAGGAATTACAGGAAAAGCGGTAGCTGTTCTCATTGACCGAAATGTAAAATCCATTTGTTCCTTTATGGGAATTGTTTACAGTGGTAATTTTTATGTGCCGATTGATGCAACAATGCCAAAGGAAAGAATTGATTTGATTTATCAGACTTTGGATCCGATTTGTACGATTGATGCGAGAAATAAGGAAAAAGAAAGTGATTCTGATTCCACAGTGACATATACGGACATTCTGGAAAACGGAAATATTGACGAAGATGTATTGCAGAACATTCGAAATAATCACATTGATACAGATCCGTTGTATGCAATTTTTACATCTGGTTCCACAGGAGTTCCGAAGGGGGTATTGATTAGTCATCGTTCGGTAATTGACCTTGTGAATAGTTTTGATGAAGCCTTTGGATTTGAAGAAACCAATGTGTTTGCAAATCAGGCTCCATTTGATTTCGATGTATCGACAAAAGACATTTATAACTCAATGTTTGTGGGAGCGACTATTCAGGTGGTTCCAAAGAAAATGTTTAAAATGCCAAAATTATTGGTAGGATATATTCAGGAGAAAAAAATTGATACATTGATTTGGGCGGTATCGGCTTTACGTATTGTTTCAGATTTTAAGACATTGGATGAAACAACAATTCATTTGAAGAATGTAATGTTCTCCGGAGAAGTAATGCCGGTGAAGTCTTTAAATTACTGGATTGATCATGTGCCGGAAGCCAGATATGTAAATCTCTACGGACCAACGGAAATCACATGTAATTGTACCTATTATATTATCGATAAAGAAAACCGTCTGGAGAATGATCAGATGATTCCAATTGGTAAAGCCTTTAGGAATTGTCGTGTGTTCTTAATGGATGAGAAAAATCAAAAGATAGATGATACCGGTGTAACCGGTGAAATATGCGTGGAAGGTACTTGCTTAGGTCTTGGTTATTGGAATAATGAAGAAAGAACAAGTGCGGCATTTGTGAGAAATCCAATGATTTCGGCATATGAATCTAAAATTTATCGAACCGGTGATATGGGTGTATACAATGACAAACATGAAATCGTGTTTGCATCCCGAAAGGATTATCAGATTAAGCATATGGGACACCGTATCGAACTGGGAGAAGTGGAAGTAGCACTGAATGCAATCCCGTTTTTGACCATAGCATGCTGTATTTATGACGAAACAAAAGAAAGAATTGTTTGTCATTATCAGGCAGAAGAGGATTGCAAAAAAAATATAGTAATGGAACTCTCAAAGAAATTACCGAAGTATATGTGGCCAAACGTTTATGTAAGACATGATGAAATGCCAATGAACAAGAACGGTAAGATTGACAGAGTTCAGTTAAAAAAGGAAAGTTAAAAGGAGATTTAAAATGGAAGATTTAATTAGAATTATGAGCGAAATTCGCCCTGACATTGATTTTGAAACAGAAGATAAGTTAATTGATGATGATGTATTAGATTCATTTGACATCATCGCAATCGTTAGTGAAGTAAATGACTTCTACGGAATCGAAATCAACGTAAACGATTTATTGCCTGAAAATTTCAATTCTGCAAGTGCGTTATATGAATTGATTTCAAATATGAAGAATAGTTAAGATAAGGATATAATATGTCAATTGTTTCATTTCAATTCCTGTTATTTGCAACAATAATAACAGGAATCTATTTTGTGTTGCCTAAAAAATGGCAGTGGTGCGCAATTTTAGGAGGAAACATTGTATTCTATGCATACGCCGGTATCAATTATACGGTACTGGTGTTTTTAATGAGCTTTGTTTCTTATATTGTGGCACTGAATTTGGAAAAAATAAAAAAGTTTTCGGAACTGACAATGCCGACAGTTGACCGGGAACGCCGCACGGAAGCAAGAAAAGTGATGACTTCCATCAAACAGTTTGTATGTGGCGTGGCAATTATTGGTGTGGCCGGTGTTTGGGTCGTATTAAAGTATTCTAATTTCTTTATTGAAAACTTTAATGCAGTTATTTCTCATATCAATGCCGGATGGCATGTGTCGAAAGTTTCCTGGGTACTTCCTTTGGGAATGTCTTTCTATACATTCCATATTATTGGATATGTGGTAGACGTTTATCGTGGAAAGTATCCGGCTGAGAAAAATTTTGCAAAATACTTTACGTTTGTTACATACTTCCCTCATGTAATTCAGGGACCGTTCAGCCGATTTGATTCTCTTGGAAAAAGTATTCTGGAGAAACATTCATTTTCTTATGACAGATTATGCGAAGGCTGTGCAAGAATTCTCTGGGGTGTATTCAAGAAAATGATTATCGCTGATAAGCTGGGCGTTTCCGTTAATATGATTTTTGATGGATATCAGAATTATCCTGGTGCTTATGCGATTTTTGCGATTTTTGCATATTGTATTGAATTATATGCGGATTTCTCCGGTTACATGGATATTGTTTGTGGATTATCCCACATCTGGGGTATCAATTTGGCTGAAAACTTCAGAAGACCTTATATGGCAAAAACTATAGACGAATTCTGGAGAAGATGGCATATCACTCTGGGTGCATGGTTTAAGGATTATGTTTTTTATCCGGTGTCTATGGGCAAGGTTGGACAGAAACTTGGTCGAAAAGCCAGAAAACGTTGGGGTGCAAAAATGGGGAAATTAGTTCCCGGATATTTTGCTTTGATTTTCGTTTGGACGGCAACCGGCCTTTGGCATGGTGCGAATTGGACATATCTTGTTTGGGGATATTTAAACTTATTTGCAATTATGTCTACGATGCAGTTGGCGGATACTTACGCGAAAATTGAGGAAAAGCTTCATATCAATCCGGAAGGATTGCCATGGAAGACTTTTTGTGTGATAAGAACATTTATTTTGGTATGCTTCTTTAGATTTTTCTCAATACAGTCAAGTCTTCATGAAGCCCTTTCAACATTGAAGCATACATTCCTTCATTTACAGCTTTATAAGGTGAAGAGTTTTGAAAACCTTTTTGTAGGAATGGTTCCGAAAGATGTCCATGCGGTTCTTTTCGGTGCATTTTTATTGATTTTGGTTGACTTACTTCAGGAAGTTGAAGTGTGGGATAAAATCAAGGAAAAGTGTCCTTTCCTGATAAGAAATATGGTCTATGCGGCTTTGATTTTTCTTTTAGTTCTGTTGACCGGTGGAAGCACAGACCTTGCTGGAGGTTTTATGTATGCGAATTTTTAAAAATAAGATATGTAAAAGAGTGGTGTCCTTGCTGTCGATAGTGGCAATCTTCTTCTGTATGGATTGGGGAGTGGGACAACTGATTCAACCGATTTCATATGCGACTTATTTTAATCATGATCTGGAAATGATTGAGAAGTCAGACTATGATTCCATGGTTGTCTTTGTTGGTGCTTCAAGAGTTTACAGAACTTTTGTGCCAAAGATTTTCGAAGAAGCCTGGAATGTGGATTGTGTTTTGAATGCAGGAAGTTCTTCCCAGCCAATTTGTGGTACTTATTATGAATTGAAGGATTTGGTAGAACGTGTTCATCCACAAAAGGTTTACATCGGTGTGACAGTAGACCAGTTGACAGAGAATCCGGCAGAAAATCTTCAGGGCCGATTAATTGTATATGACAGACTGAATCTGAAGAATCGTTTTCTGATGGGGCTGAAGTGCTTCAATTTTGAAGAACGGGAATATTTCCTGAATGCATATCGATACAAAGATCGGTTGACAAAAAAGAAGATAAAGAAGCACCTGAAAAAGGTAAAGAAACTGAAAGCTGCTAATTATAAAGATAATCCGAAGAAAAATGAGTATTATGCAGACAAAGGCTTTGTGTATAATAAAGATTCCTTCAAAACAGGTACGATGAAAATTACAGAGGGAGCAGATTTCTCAGACGAGTTGATTATTAAAGAGAATCTGACGTACCTGGACAAATGCGTCGACCTTTGTAAAAAGAATAACATTGAAGTTCATTTGGTATCCGGTGTAACAACGGTTATGAGAATGTATGTTAGTGCCGGCTATCAGAAATCTGTTGATTTCTATACGGAATATGCAAAAAAGAAAGGCATCCGATATTATAATTTAAATTTCTTAAAGGATAGAGAAAAGAATCTTCCGGATGAAATGATGCATGACTACAATCATTTGAATGGAGAAGGTGCAAATATCACCAGTGAAATTTTTGCAGAGATTGTTAAGAAAGAAGAAGCGGGCGAAGACATTTCATCTTACTTCTATAAAGATCTTGATGATTTTAAGAAAGACGTAAAAAGAATTGTAGCCGTGAATGCAGATATTCAGGAAGACAAGGATAAAGAAAATGTGTTACATCTCCAGCTCACAAGTTTACAGAATGATGATGTAAAACCACGTTATAGAGTTTCTGTTCGATATTCCAAGGGAGAAAATTATCAGGTCCTTTCTGATTGGAACGAGAGCAAAAAGGCAGAGGTAAAGGTTGCGAAAAAATCAGGTTATACGATTCGGGTTGAAGCCGGCGCTGAGAACAAGGAACTTGGAACTGCCTGTCGATATTATAAGTTTAAATAACACAGCAAATGAATCGGTCTTGCGATATGCGAGACCGATTTTATTGTATAAGGCAAGGCCTTGTTTATTATTGCGAAGTTTTTTGTGTAGAAAAAACGGAGCTTTAATAAACAAATAAACCACCGGCTAAGCCGGTTGGTAGGGAATGCTTTAGCTTACAGTAAAAAACCTCCTGTGATACAA
>JAILRZ010000153.1 GCA_024697845.1 Eubacterium sp.
CAAATAAATATTCATAATTTTCTAATCTTCTTTCAAATATTGAATCATTCCCGGCCCTAAAGTTTCCGTTGGCCTTGAAATAAATCCGTGGTGCTGATAAAACTGTTCTCGTCCTTTTGCACACATCAAATCAAGCATCAATTCTGTTCCCGGAAGTCGCATCTCATCGGCATATGTAATTAACCGTTCAATCAACTGACTTCCAATTTTCTTTCCCTGACAATCCGGAACAACGATTAGATCCTGAATATAACAGATCACTGCACCATCTCCCACTAAACGTCCCATGCCTACCGGTCGTCCGTCCTCCATTGCTACCACAATATAAAGACTACGCTCCAATGCAATCTGTGCCTGTTTTTTTTCTAATTTTTTCCAGCCCACTGCGTCTCGCAAGGCCAGATAATCTTCAACTTCTAATCTGTTTTCCTCAAAAAAGAGCATAAAAATCTCCTCTGTCTCCAAAAAATGCTATTTTAACTAATATATTATACTATATATAGTTTCTTTCTTCAAGCAATTACACAAGAATTTGTGCTTTTCCTCCCAAAATCCTTTCTGAAACTTCTTTTTCATATTTTCAATTTTATTGTTCATACTATTAGGGGTGATATTATGAAAAAAGAACGTGGAAAAGTTTATTATCGAATCGCATTTATGATTATGTGTTTCATTAGTTTGGTCTTACATTTCAAAATCAACGACGAATTTTTCAATTATGAAGAATTCAGTTATTTTACCGTACAAAGCAACATCTTCTGTTTTATCATGATGGCCGTTCTTCTTCTAAAAGAATTTCGCGGTCAGAAGATCAACGCTCCGGTATACCTGTACTTTCACGGGATGGCAGTCTCAGCTATTCTCTGTACTGCATACATTTATCATTTTTCCGAATCCGTAAACAAATATGACCTAACAGAAAAAGGTCTGATCAGTATTCCCTTAATGGATCTTTTTGGTCACTACATTGTTCCCGTAATGTTTCTCATTGACTGGTTTGCCTTTGTTCCTAAAGGACTGGTAAAACGAAATTATATCTTTCGATGGCTTGCCTTCCCTCTTGTATATTTACTCTGTTTTTTAAGCCGGTGTAATTTTAACGAAAATACTGCATTTCTTAACGTACGAAAATATCCCTATCCATTCCTTAATTACGAAAAGTTGGGATCTGTTACATTTTTCAAATATATTTTCGGACTTACTATGGTTCTGTTGACAATTAACACTCTGATTTACACTCTGGATTATCTAATCAATATTCGTCAAAAAAAGTCCTGCTGAAACAGGACTTTTTTATCAATCATATGCTATAAACCCATCAATAATCTCATTCGTGGATTCATTTACTTTTGCAACAACAATCATCACTGTATAGAGTCCTTTGCTCCTCACAAACAGCGTTGCCCGCATAGGATATCCGCTGGCAACAACATTCACGTCTAAAACCTGATACGTTTGATTGGCCAACTTATCCTCATAAGGTTCCCCTACTTGAACAGACACATTTCCCAATGAACTGAATATCCTTTGTAAATAGTTTTCCATTTTCCTTCGAAATGCGGCATTATATAAACTCAGCCTTCCTTTTCCCACACTAATATTCATCCCCGAAAAACTATCAGTATCTTTTACTTCCAGTTCCGGATAATACTGACCACTGTCAAGATATCTTTCTACATCTTCATACTGATTTCCGGCAGCCGTTTCAATATCCATCGTAGAAATCTGTAAACGGTTCATTTTGTATCCGTCAGGACACTGAAAACGAATCTTAAAATAATCATTTACATAAGCATTTTGTTCATCAAGTATTTGTCCTTCCTCGTAAGGCTTAATACCAGCCTGAATTCTTTGCCACGTAAAAAGTCCCATACCAACCAAAGCAGCAACCACCACCACGATTAGCATAATCTTTCCAAATTCCCCTGTTTCTAAATCTCTTTCCAAATCTGTTTTCATCTAATCTTTCTCCCTATACTTTATTTCCATCAGACTCAATCCCCTCGCAGGAGCTTTCGGTCCTGCAGCATAACGGTCTTTTGCCTCAATGATTTCTTTTATATGTTCCGGCGGATAAACACCCAGACCCACTTTCAACAAGGTTCCTGCAATAATCCGAACCATATTGTATAAAAATCCATTTCCGGAAATCTGAATTGTTATTTCATCTCCAACCTTTTCAACCTCCAGGGTATACACAGTTCTAACCGTGGAAAGAACCTGACTTCCGGCGGAGCAAAAGCTTGCAAAATCATGTTCCCCCACAATATACCTGCAGGCCTCTTTCATTTTTTCCACATCCAACGGCATATATACAAAATGGGTATATAATCTGCGCATTGGATCCGGAAATCTTCGATTCAAAATCCGGTATTCGTAGGTTTTCACACTGTCCTGAAATCTTGGATGCCAATCCATTGGCACCTCATCCGACTTCTGAATCCGAATATCATCCGGCAATCTTTGATTCAACGCGAAGCATATTTTATCCGATGGAATTTTTGTTTCCGTATCAAATACTGCCACATTTCCATATGCATGAACTCCGGAATCCGTCCGACTGGCACCAATCACATGAATTTCCTCACCAAGTAATTCCGTCAATGCTTTATTTAAAACTTCCTCCACGGTAACTCCATTGATCTGAATCTGCCATCCACAATAATTCGTTCCGTCATAAGAAATTAATAATCTAACTCGTTTCATTCCTCTACCACATTCTTTCTTCTATCTGTGAAATGGGATTACCCACTGAACGCCTTTGTTTGTAGCAAGCAGCAACCCAACGGTAATCATCACCAGCATCGCCTGCACTCCATATGCGAATCGGTCTCTGGTCGCGTACTGAAGCGGTTTCATCTTTGTTCTTTCACCACCATGATAACAACGTGCCTCCATTGCCGTAGCAAGCTCTGTCGCTCTCCGCAATGCAGAAACAAACAGCGGTACCAGAATCGGTATCATATTCTTTGCACGCTTCAGTGCATTCCCGGATTCGAAATCTGCTCCTCGAGCTTTTTGTGCCTTCGTTATTTTTTCCGCTTCCTCAATTAATGTCGGAATAAACCGAAGGGCCAGGGCCATTACCATTGCAATTTCATGCACCGGAAATTTTACTTTTTTCAGAAATCCAAAAGATTTCTCCAAACCGTCTGACAAATCATTTGGCATTGTAGTCAGGGTTAACACGGAAGTTCCCAGTACCAGATAAATCAACCGAACTGCCATATATCCCGCTCTGATTGCTCCTTCTTTGGAAATGGTAATTACACCCCAATGAACCAAAGTTGTTCCCCGAATCAACAACAAATTCATTACCACACTAAATAGCAAAATAAAAAAAATACCTCGCAGTCCTTTTAATAGTTTAAAAAAAGGAACTCTAGACCCTTTCAAAACAGCTGCTAGATAAACAGTCAGAATCCCCAGACTCAGCAAATTATTAAAGAGAAACAGCATTACAATCCAAACCAGAGTCGAAAACAGTTTTACTCTGGGATCCAATCGATGCAAAATTGATTTTTCCGGATAATAATTGCCGATTGTTATATTTGCCATTCTTTTCTCCTAATCCAAATGCCGCAAACAGTTCTTAATACTGTTTTTTGCATCCTCCACTTCCATAATATTTTCATCCACCTGAAACCCTCTTTGTTTCAATTGATGCATCAGTTTGAAAATCACCGGAACATCCAGTCCCAGTTTTCCCAATTGTTCACTATGACTAAACACTTCCACCGGAGTTCCATCATAAGCAATCTCCCCATGGCTCATTACCACTATTCGCTCCGCATATTTAGCCACATCTTCCATGCTATGGGACACTAGAACCACACCAATTCCTTTTTCCTGATGAAGTTTTTTCAACAGTTCCAGAAGCTGGTCTCTTCCTTTCGGATCCAATCCAGCCGTTGGTTCATCCAAAATTAAAAACTCCGGTTCCATTGCCAGAATTCCTGCAATCGCCACCTTCCGTTTTTGTCCACCGGATAATTCAAAAGGCGAAACATGATGCAGTTCCTGTGGGATTCCAACTAATTCCAGTGCATTGATTGCTTTTTGTCTAGCTTCTTCATGACTCAAGTCCTTATTCAGTGGTCCGAAACACACATCCTTCAGAACCGTCTCTTCAAAAAGCTGATGTTCCGGATACTGAAACACCAGTCCCACCTTACACCGCAAGGCTCTTAGGTCATATCCCTTTGTCCAGATATCTTTTTCCTCAAAAAAAACCTTTCCCTTCGTCGGCTTTTCCAATCCATTCAGTTGCTGAATCAACGTAGATTTCCCCGAACCCGTATGACCAATGATTGCAAGAAACTCTCCTCTTTCAACACGAAAACTTACCTGTTTCAATCCATAAGTTTCGGTGCTGGTTCCTGAATTATATACATATGATACATTTTCCAATCGAATACTCATAGACTAACCTCTCAGTCTTTCCATTTCCGCAAGAAATTCTTCCTCGGTGATGATACCATCCGCAATAGGAAAGCCTTCCTTTTTTAGCTGATATGCAAGTTCTGTTACCTGCGGCACCTCTAATCCGATTTTTTGCAGTTCTTCTACCTGCGAAAAAACTTCTTTCGGAGTTCCCTGCATCACCAGTTTTCCCTGATCCATTACAAAAATGCAATCGGCCTCCACTGTTTCATTCATGTGATGGGTAATCAGAATAATCGTAATCTTTTTATCTCTATTTAATTGATGAAGTGTTCCAATCACTTCTTTTCTTCCCATAGGATCAAGCATAGCTGTCGGCTCATCCAAAACAATACATTTAGGTTCCATTGCAATAATTCCGGCAATGGCCACCCGTTGTTTCTGACCTCCGGACAGATTCAGCGGCGACTTTTGACGATATTCAGACATTTCCACAGCTTCCAACGCTCCCTGAACCCTGCTAAGGATTTCCGCTGTTGGAACCCGGAGATTCTCAGGTCCAAAGGCAACATCTTCTTCCACAACCGTAGACACCAGTTGGTTGTCCGGGTTCTGAAACACCATTCCCGCAGTCTGGCGGATATTCCAAAGCTGTTCTCCGTCCTTTGTATCCATTCCATCGACCCAGACGGTTCCCTCCGTTGGCAAAAGCAATGCATTGATATGTTTTGCCAGGGAAGATTTTCCGGAACCGTTATGTCCCAGAATCGCAATAAACTGCCCTTCTTCCACTTCTAAGTCAATACCCTTGATTGCCCGCACAAATTCATCTGTATCTCCATCTTTATAATCATGAATTAACCGATTAATTTTAATGATTCCCACAGCCTTCTCCTAACTCTTTACTCAACTCGTTTATTGTATTGTATTTGCTCCTTTTTTGCAAGATTCTCTCCTTTTTTCCTCAAATACTTGTATTATTTTTTCTTCTTTATATAATAGGATTGTATGATTTTTATGAATTATCAATAGTAGAGAGGACTATAATTATGAAATTTTTCAAGCAAAAATTTCCTGTTTTCAAGGAAAAAGTTCAAAAGTTTTTGTACAAATACCGCTATGGTTTTCTGGCAGCTATTCCATATTTTTTAATGGATCTTATTACTAGACTGTTGGGACATATCAGTTACTACCCGGTATTTTTCCCGATTCCAAACATTTTTACCTTTATTTGGATTTTTCTGATTGTTGGAATCATCATCAACTTGAAAGGGATCTGGGAGATGTTAGCTTACTGGTTTTTCTTCTTCCTGGCCATGTTCCTATACCTGGTAAACAACATATATTTCTCAATGACGAAATTTTACTTTAGTTTCAACTTACTGGAGTCCACCGGTGAAGGGAAGAATTATTTAATTGATGCCATCTTGGATGCCAACAAGTTGATTTATATATGTGCCTTTGTGATTTTTGTAATTGCTTTGGTAGTATTTATTAAAATGAGAAAACGCACCCAGTTCCATTTTAAGAAAATGGGAAAGGTTTTCCTTGTATTCTTTATCCTACATTTACTTGCTCCTCTCCTTTACGGAGTTAAAGGAAATGAATTGGAATGGAATAATTTCAAAAATGACCGGGTTGTTTACGACCGCTTTAATGAACCGAATAAAAGCATGAAGGTTGCCGGCCTGTACGAATACACCGCCCGCAGCTTTTACATTGAATATTTAAAACCGGAAGAGAAAATCAGCAAGAAAGATAAAGATTTTCTGGACAGCATTTACACTTCCAAAGATCCTCATCAGGCAAATGACTACACCGGGATTTTCAAAGGGAAAAATGTCATTTTCCTTCAATTGGAAGGAATGGACCTATGGGCATTGAATAAAGAACACACGCCGACTCTTTATAAGTTGATGAGTGAAGGAATCAATTTTAAAAATCATTATTCCCTTTATACCGGCGGTGGTTCCACTTTCAATTCCGAGTTTGCTGTAAATATCGGGTTTACCACTCCGATTTCTTATATTGAGAATGTTTACAATTACAATAGTCATACCTTCCCATATACAATGCCTCGAATGTTTAAGGAAGCCGGCTACAGTGTCAATGCTTTTCATATGAACAGCGGGGAATTTTACTCCAGAGCAATCAATTATGAAAGTTGGGGATATGACAACTACTACGGGTTAATCGATATTCAGAACTATAAAGATGATTCCTATGAACTGGACCGTGAAATCATTGCAAACAAAACTTTCGAGCAACTTATGTTTGATCATAAACCTGGAGAAAAATTTGTGGATTATATTATTTCCTATACTCCGCACACTCCATTTACTGCATCCAAAGGTCCGGGAAAAAGATTAGCAAACGAAAAATACTCTTTAAAGAGCCAGATTGACGCGCTCACTGAGGAAGATGTTGTTTATCTGGATGTAGAAGAAACAGATCGTATGGTTTCCATGATGATGGAACGACTAAAAAAACGAAATCTTTTGGAAAATACAGTAATTGTCGCTTATGCAGATCATTACTTGTACACATTGGCAGATAAAACTATTTTAGATAAATACAAGGAAACATCCAACAATCTGATCAATCACACACCATTCTTTATTTATTGTGCTGATCAGGAAGCGATTCAGCCGATGGATGTACAGGAAGTCACCATGCAGATGGATATTCTTCCAACTGTGTTGAATCTGTTTGGTCTTAATTACAACAGTAATTATTACCTCGGTATGGACGCATTAGATCCAAACCGAAAGGGATATGCCTTCTTCAGTGATTATTCCTGGTACAATGGAAAGTCCTATGTTGAAAGCAACAAAGTCACTTACGGTGATCCTATGAAAAATAACGAAATTAAGAAGACTTCTGATATGATCAATAAAATCATCAAAAAGAATGATTTAACGCTGAAGTTCGACTATTTTTCGTCACTATCAGACAAATAAAACAAAAGCCTTTATCCAAAACCAATTGGATAAAGGCTTTATTTTATTTATCTTGATATGAATTTGCATCAATGTCATCAATGGTAACCTTACTCTCATGAGGAATCGGTTTCCATTCGACTTTCATGAACAACGCCACATACTGCGTATAACGTCCGATAATATCGAAAATCGGCCAGGTCAAACAGTATAAAGCTTTCTTCCAAAACGGAATCTTAATCATTCGTCGATATTCAATCAGGAACAAATAGACCGCTTCTAAAATATTCACAAAATACTTTCCAATACGATATAAAATTCGAAGCCAGATTACGATTAAAAGCCCCATCAGATAAGACTTCACTCCCGGATCCATTACAGCACATAAATGCGCTCCTAAAATGCCATGGAAAATCTTATCCAGAAAAGTTCCTGAATCCAGAATACATTCACTCAGTCCACTTTTCCAACACCAAAACGGATAAAGAAATACCCTGAAAAACAACCATCTCGCAATACTGATGATATTTTTCGGAATCAACTGACAGAACGTATCAAAAGACATAAAGCGGTAACGGAAGGTCCTCCACGGATAGTTATACCACTTATCTGTCGGTTTGCGCACCGTGTGTGTATCCACAAAAATGTGCTTAAACAAATCCCATCCACTTTCAGCAAAGGCCTGTAAATGTCCTTTAGACCAACGAAGTCTCTGTCGCAAAGCCACTCGCATACTGACAGGCTGTTCGTCATAAAATACCGCATCGTTGTTGTAGGTAATTTCATATCCCGCCACAACGCTGTCTGCTGTTAAAGCACGATCTTCCGTCAAGGATGTATATTTCCATCCATCCTTTACAACCTCGCTGGCAAATAAAAATCCTGTTCCCTGAATGTTCGTTGCCAAATGCAATACCGATCTGGCACGATGTCTTGTTCGAATGGAACGCAGCCAATGAAGTGCATAGGTAGATGCAATCCAGTTTTCCGAAAAGTTCTTCGTATTACGATAAGATGTAATGATTTTTTCTCCTGCATCGAAGGAATCATTCATCCTGGAAATATAATCTTTCTTTAAAAGGTTATCCGAGTCAAAAATAAAATATCCTTCAAAGGATTGAATTCCATAGTCTTCTTCAATACGTTCAAACAAATATTTTAATCCAAATCCTTTGGTTCTTTCGTTTGGATTATTATGTTCATAGCAGATTGCCCCTTTACTTCTGGCAACTTCCGCCGTATCATCGGTACAATTATCAGCCACAACAAAAACGGTGATATATTCCTGTGGATAATCCTGCTTCTGTATACTGTCAAGCAAATTTCCAATAACCGCCCGTTCATTTCTAGCCGGAATCAAAATCGCATATTTATGATAATTTTTCGCTTTAGGAAATTTTCTCGTCATAAACAAACCAAGTAGTCGATAAGGTTTATCTACAATTCCCAAGACAAACATGATCCCGCCAATAAAAGCATTGACCCAAAATCCGCCTTCACTACTTTTGGCTAAAATATCAATGAGATTCATTGCAATTATTCCAAATGGATTAATCATTCTTCTTTCCCTCTCTTTTGTGTATACCCGAACTATACTATACTAAGTTGTTATGGAAAAAGCAAGTGAATTTTTTGTGAATGCACATCTTTTGGGTTTTGTGCAAGCACAACCTTCTTTCTCTTTTCTTTCCTAGCGACAGCGTAAAAGAACCTGCAGGCTTTTCCTACGCTTCCCTTTACTTCCCTAGCGACAGTGTAAAAGGAACTACAGGCTTCGCCTGCAGTTCCTTTTACACTGCCGGACATTCGTCAAATGTCCGGCAAAACATAAAAAAAGCATTTGGGTTTTGTGCAAGCACAACCCAAATGCTTTTTTTATGTTTTGTCGCTAGGACTCATTGTTTATACAAGTTCTAATAAAACTTCCATTGCTGCATCACCTTTACGGAGACCAATCTTAACGATTCTTGTATAACCACCCTTACGGTCAGCATACTTTGGAGCAATTTCTTCGAATAACTTGTTTGTCAAATCTACCTTCTTAGCATCTTTCTTCTTTCCAGTTTCATTGTTTGTAACTGTGTAAAGAACTTTGTTCATCTGACGTCTTGCATGGAGACGTGAAGGCTGATCTTTTTTGATAGTTTTCTTTACTTCATCATATACAGTAACTTTCTTGCCATCGACAACTTCTTTAACTCTCTTGCCGTCTTTGTCTTTACGAGCAACCTTTGATGTTACTTCTACTTCATCAAAATTGTCTTTTTCTCTTACTGCTAATGCGATTAAACCTTCA
>JAILRZ010000183.1 GCA_024697845.1 Eubacterium sp.
CAAGGAAGACGATATTTCTCTACAATACATTACAGAAAAGGTTCAACCCAAATTTTCAATTCCTGATCAAATACAAAAGGTTTATTCGCATAAATTATATCAGGCAAATATTTCTGATTTTCCGGAAGAAATACAGGATAAGGACTTCATAGTTGGGCAAACAAAGTATCGCTGGATGACAATTGCTGAGATGGAAGCAGACCCGGTTATAAAGGAAAAAAATAGTGATGTTGTATCTCTTGTGAAAGACTCCATTGCGTGAGGAACTATATGTAAAAAGCAATGAATAGAGGTTTGAAATAGTTTAAAACTATATCAAACCTCTATTTTTATGTATTTTTCAAATGGCGGGATTCCAATTATACTAATTGCAAACAAAGCCTATTGGTAAAGTAGGAATAAAAGGAGGCAATGATGAAAAATACAATTGTTGGTTTTCCACGAGTAGGAAAATTAAGAGAATTAAAATTTATATCAGAAAAATATTTTCGAGGAGAAGTAGATGTAGAGGAATTAAAGCAGGTTGCAAAAGAACTGCGGGAAGAACATTGGAACTACCAGAGAAGCTCCGGAATCCAATTGATTCCTTCGAATGATTTCTCTTTTTATGACGGGGTACTGGATATGGCAGTGTTACTGAATGTGATTCCAAAGAAGTATCAGCAGTTGCAATTGAGCGAAACAGATACTTATTTTGCAATGGCTAGAGGATATCAGGGAGAGGCGGGAGATGTACCTGCTTTGGCAATGAAGAAATGGTTTAATACCAATTATCATTATATGGTTCCGGAAATTGAAGAGGACACAGAAATCAAACTGACAGGGAAAAAGCCTTTTGACGAATATGCAGAGGCAAAGCAATTGGGAATTCAGACCAAACCGGTTCTTGTGGGACCATTTACATTTCTGAAGTTAGCGAAATATCAGGGCAATAAAAAAGCAATTGATTTTGCAGAAGATATAGCAAAGGCATATGGAGAAGTTGTTCAAAAGTTCGAAAGCCTTGGTGCGGAATGGATTCAGTTTGATGAACCGGCGTTGGTTCAGGATTTGACAGCAGAGGATCTTAATTTGTTCAGAGTGCTTTACAACAAAATTTTATCATTCAAAGAAAACACAAAAGTTTTATTGCAGACTTATTTTGGAGATTTAAGAGATTACTATAAAGAAATCACAGCGTTGGGTTTTAACGGTTTTGGATTGGACTTTTTGGAAGGAAAGCAGAGTTTCTCATTAATTCAAAAATATGGTTTCCCGGAAGGAAAGGTCTTGTTTGCAGGTCTTGTTAATGGAAAAAATATTTGGAAGAGTAATTATGCCAAGGTTCTGGAAACGTTAGAAGAACTGAAGAAATACGCAGGGGAAATTGTATTGTCGACATCCTGTTCATTACTTCACGTACCTTACACACTGCAGAATGAAACCTCTTTAAATCCGGAAGTGGAACAGTACTTTGCATTTGCTTTGGAAAAACTACAGGAATTGAGAGAATTAAGTGTGTTGACGGAAACAGATGACTATCAGGTGGAAAAGGAATATCTGGAAAACAAGGAATTGTATGCTAAAGAAAGACTGTATCAGAATGATACCGTAAAGCAGCAGGTAGCTGACTTAAAGGAAGAAGATTTTGTACGACTGCCTAAAAGAAGCGAGAGACGGAAACTTCAGAAGGAGGCATTGAACCTGCCATTGTTTCCAACCACAACCATTGGTTCTTTTCCACAGACGATTGCAGTGAAGAAAAACAGAACTGCGTATAGAAAAGGAGAAATTGATAAGAAAACTTATGATAATAGGGTATATGAGTTTATAAAGGATTGCATTAAAAAACAGGAAGAAATCGGTATTGATGTTTTAGTTCATGGAGAATATGAACGAAATGATATGGTGGAATTTTTTGGAGAAAATCTGCAAGGCTATGTCTTTACAGAAAAGGCATGGGTGCAGTCTTACGGAACCCGTTGTGTGAAACCTCCGATTATTTTCGGAGACGTAAAAAGAAGCAGGTCAATTACAACAGATTACTTAAAATACGCACAGAGCCTGACTAATAAGCCGGTTAAAGGAATGCTGACCGGTCCGGTAACAATTTTAAATTGGTCGTTTCCAAGAGAGGACATTTCCTTGAAAGAAATGGCATACCAGATTGGAATTGCCATTCGTGAGGAGGTGCTGGAGTTGGAAAAGGCAGGAATTAAAATTATTCAGATTGATGAGGCAGCTTTAAAAGAAAAACTTCCGATTCGTAAAGCAGATTGGTATTCGGAATATCTGAATTGGGCAATTCCGGCATTTCGTCTGTGTCATAGTAGTGTAAAACCGGAAACACAGATTCACACCCATATGTGTTACAGTGAATTTAATGCAATTATCAAAGACATAGACAATATGGATGCAGATGTGATTTCCTTTGAGGCATCCCGATCAAAACTGACCATTTTGGATGCAATTCAGGAAAGCAATTTTGAAACGGAGGTCGGTCCCGGAGTATATGATATTCATTCTCCAAGAGTTCCTTCAGTGGAAGAAATCGTGGAAGCATTGCATAGAATGCTGGAAAAAATTCCGGAAAATAAATTATGGGTCAATCCGGATTGTGGATTAAAAACAAGAGGAATTCCGGAAACTGAGGCAAGCTTAACAAACCTGGTGGAAGCAGCTATAAAATTAAGAAAGCAATATGAAGGATAAGGTCGGAATTCCATATGGAAGGGGAGCAAAAATGTTTATATCAGAGATCTATAGAAAAAAGGAAAGAAGTCTTTCTTTTGAAATATTTCCGCCAAAGAAAGATGAGGAACTAAAAAATATTGATGAGACCTTATCGGTTCTCAGTGAATTACATCCGGATTTTATTAGTGTAACTTTTGGAGCCGGAGGTGGCTCCAATTGTAACCGGACAATTGAATTGGCAAAGAAAATTAAAGAAGAATATCAAATTGAACCGGTAGTACATTTGACCTGCCGAACCTACAGTCAAAGGGAAATTGATGAATTTGCCAAAGTGCTGGAAGGAGAAGGAATTCATAATGTGCTTGCATTACGGGGGGATTGTAATCCCAACCTTCCGGAAAAGAATGACTTTCATCATGCATCGGATTTAATTTCTTATATGAAACAAAAAGGAGACTTTTGCATTGCCGGTGCATGTTATCCGGAATGCCATCCGGAATCGGAAAATCGTGTTAGCGAAATGAGAAATCTGAAAGCAAAAGTTGATTCCGGAGCGGAGGTTTTGTTGTCTCAATTGTTTTTTGATAACAATGAGTTCTATCGGTTTGTAGATGATTGCCGGATTGCAGAAATTGATGTTCCGGTGATTCCGGGAATTATGCCGGTAATCAATGCGGCACAAATTCAAAGAATGATTACTATGTGTGGTGCATCCCTGCCTATTCGATTTCAAAAAATTATCAGCAAATACGAAAATAAAAAGGAAGCTTTGTTTGATGCCGGAATGTCTTATGCCGTAAGCCAAATTGTGGATTTACTGGCCAATGACATTGATGGGATACATCTTTATACAATGAATAACCCGAGAGTAGCAAGAAGAATCTGCGAAGGAATAAAAAATTTATAATTAAGTGTTGACAGAAATA
>JAILRZ010000208.1 GCA_024697845.1 Eubacterium sp.
GTTATACCCATGAGTATCAGACTCGAATAACGGGCAAAAATAAATGGCGTTTGCCCCTAATTTTTTGATATGAGGAATCCAATCCTTGATTTTATTGATTCGGTGCTCACTTTTCCCGTCGTTTTCAAACGGTGCACCGCAAAATCCTAATGGATAAATCTGATAGAATACACTTTCGTAAGCCCACATTTTACAAGTCCTCCGGTAATACAGCCTTTCCATCGCTCCATATTTTTTCTAATGCATAAAAAGCACGGTCTTCTTCGTTTAAAATATGAACAATTACATCCTGGAAATCCATTAAAATCCAGTTAGCATTTTGATATCCTTCGGTATGTTTTAAGTTTGCACCTGCTTTGTGCATTTCTTCTTCCACGTTGTTTGCCAATGCGTGCAACTGATTTTCATTATTGCCACCACAAATGATAAAGTAATCTGCTAGAATTGAAATTCCGGAAATATCAATAATGGTAATATTATTTCCTTTTTTATCATCTAAAGCATTAAATGCTACTTTTGCTAATTCTTTTGAAGTCATTTATTCGGTCTCCTTTAATTTCTTATAATACTCATAAGCTTTTCGGGTATCTCCATCAATCGTCTCCGGGTTTCTTTCGGAAAGATAGTCAATGGTATCTTTTAATATTTCATAGGTTAACCCATCTAAATCCTTGCAGGCCAGATTGCGTAAATCTGCCAGCCTTGGTTGTTTTGTTCTGTTTGGTTCAATATAATCTGCGCAGAAAATAATTTGCTCTAATTTGGTCATTGCCGGTTTTCCGGTTGTATGCCATTCAATTGCAGATAAAATTTCGGAATCTGTAATATAGTACTTATGCTCTGCAAAAAATGCACCTACTTTTGCATGAAGCAAATATGGAGCCTTTTCTTCTGTTTCAGTGATTGGAAGCTGACGTTCTTTGCAAATTCGAAGTAACTCGGATTCAGAAAGATGTTTAGCGCAATCATGTAAGATTCCAGCCATATATGCCTGATTTGGATTCACTCCAAAGGTCTCAGCCATCTTCTTGGCCGTGGTTGCAACACCTAAGGTATGCTCAAAACGGCTTTCTTTCAAAAGCACTTTTAAATCATCGGTGATTTTATTGACAGACCAGGCTTTATTGACATTGCAGTTATTGTATAGATTATTTTTTACAATATAGTCATATACACCTTTCGGAATCATATTCTGAATATCCGAATATGGAGCTGTTCGAATAAAACTGGATGAAATTGAGGATGCCTTCATCTGAATTTGGCCGATTTCAATCTGGAAATGATTCTGAATTTCTTGAATTTTATCAGCCATTTTTTCAGAGCTTTCATCATCTCGTTTCACCACCAGCAATTTGGCATATTTTACAATGACATCGGGACGATACCAGTTCATAAAGTAGGCAATGGAATCGCTGCCCATAATGAAATAAAATTCATCTTCCGGATATAATTCTTTTAACAGATATAACGTATCTGCAGTATAAGTTTCTCCTTGTCGGCTGATTTCAATATCTGAATATTCCACGCCTTCAACATCTTTCACCGCTTCTTTAATCATGTTGATACGGTGAAAATTGCTTGTTATTGCGTTTTTATCTTTGTGGGGTGGGAATGGTGTTGGCATCATCCAAACTTTATCCAAATGAAACTGTTTTTTTGCTTCCAAAGCAATTTCAATATGGGAGTTGTGAATCGGGTCAAAGGTCCCCCCTAATATTCCGATTAGCATAAGCCCTCCTTTACGGCAATAAAATCTTTCGATCCTTTTCTTCTTTTGCAGGACGATATAATACGATTTTTCTTCCGATAACGGAAACTACTTCTGCATGAGTACGTTCTGCCAATACATATGCGATACTTTTTACATCATCCATACAGTTTTTTAATACATGAATTTTCAAGATTTCTCTTGCTGCTAATGCTTCATCAATGGCAGCGGTCAGCTCCGGTGTGACAGATGCTTTCCCAATTTGGAAAATTGGCTGTTCCATTGCTGTAATCTTTCTTAAATAAGCTCTTTGTTTGCTGTTCATTTTGCAGCTCCTTTCGAGATAAATAATACAAGTATCTTAGAATATAATTACTTGTAGTAATCAAAGTGATGGCCGTAAATCTTTACGGTATCTCCATCTTCAATGCCAAGTTCTTCCAATTCCTTTAGAATTCCATTGTCCTTCATAAAATTCTGGAAGAATATAAATCCCTTTTCGGAATCCAAATTGGTATAACCAAGCATTCTTTCAATTCGAGGTCCTTCCACACTGAATAAACCATCTTCCAGTTTTTCCACGGAGTATGGCAATTCTGCCTGGTCATGATATTCGAATGGATCATATTCCTGTTCGAATACAACCGGTGCGTCATCGGTCTGATCTAATAATTCTTTTACATAATATAATAATTCCTTTAATCCCTGACCACTCACTGCTGAAATCGGATATACTTTGATTTCAGGTTCGAATTCTTTCTTAATTCGATCAATGACTTCGTTCGTTCCTTCATAAATTGCATCAATTTTGTTTGCTGCAATGACCTGAGGACGTTTCAACAGCTCCGGATTATATGCTTCCAACTCTTTATTGATTGCTTTAATATCTTCTACCGGATCTCTTCCTTCCACTGAGGCAGCATCGATCATATGAATAATTACTTTGGTTCGTTCAATATGCTTCAGGAACTGGTGACCTAATCCAACACCTTCAGAAGCTCCTTCAATGAGTCCAGGAATATCTGCGATAATAAAACCTTTACCACCATCTAAATCAACAACACCAAGATTTGGATTCAATGTTGTAAAATGGTAGTTGGCAATCTTTGGATCTGCATTGGTTACACGGGATAATAAAGTGGATTTTCCTACATTCGGAAAACCTACCAAACCAACGTCTGCAATACTCTTTAATTCCAACGTCACATTCAATTCCATGGCACGCTGACCTGGTTGTGCATATTTAGGAACCTGCATGGTTGCAGTTGCATAATGCTGATTTCCTTTTCCACCACGTCCACCTTTTAAAACAGTGATTCGTTGGTTTTCGCCACTCATATCAGCCACAATCTGTCCGGTTTCTTCTTCACGAATAATTGTTCCTTCCGGAACTTTAATAATTAAGTCGGCACCGTTTTTACCGGTTTTATTTTTCTTACCGCCTTCCTGTCCCGGTTCTGCTTTGTAATTGTGATTATGTCGGAATTCATAAAGGGTGTTTAAACCTTTGTCCACTTCAAAGATAATGTCGCCACCTTTTCCACCATCGCCACCGTCAGGACCGCCGTTTGGAACGTACAATTCCCGACGAAAAGATACGTGACCATCGCCACCTTTTCCTGATTTTATATAAATTTTCGCAAAATCTGCAAACATACTTACCTCCTTGGAGAACTATAAAAGAATAGGCTTCAAATCATTCACTGACTTGAAGCCTTAAATAAATTGCTAAATTATTCAGCCACTGGATATACAGAAACCTGCTTTCTGTCTCTACCCTTTCTTTCGAATCTTACGATTCCGTCTGATGTAGCAAATAATGTATCATCTCCACCACGTCCAACGTTTACGCCTGGGTGAATCTTTGTACCACGCTGTCTGTAAAGAATGTTTCCAGCCTTAACAAACTGTCCGTCTGCTCTTTTAGCACCAAGTCTCTTAGATTCTGAATCTCTACCGTTCTTTGTAGAACCCATTCCCTTTTTGTGGGCGAAGAACTGAAGGTTCATCTTCATCATAGCTATACCTCCTTAATTTCTAATTTCACAAATTCATTATAATCTTTTTCTATATATTCGACTCCAAGTAAATAGGAATCGAATAATATTTGGGATTCATAAGAAGGTTCTTCTTCCTCTTCGTAAGACATCCAAACCTTAATATAGCCTGTCTCCTCATCTTCCTTCACGGAAAATGCATCCTCTGATAATTGCTCTAAAGAATTGATCAGATTAATTGTTAAAACAGAAATCCCTGCACAAACAATATCTTCTCCTGCTTCGGCAAAGCCCGCATGACCGGAAACTTCTACACCGAGATAAGAATCTGCTGTGCGATAAATCGTTATGTTCGTCATAAAACACCACCTAATTAAGCGTTGATCTTATCAATCTTAACTTCTGTATACTGCTGTCTATGACCATTTTTTTTATGATAACCTGTTTTTCTCTTATACTTGTAAACTGTGATTTTCTTAGCTTTTCCATCGCCAACTACAGTAGCTTCTACTGAAGCACCAGCAACTGTTGGATTTCCAACCTTAGCTGCATCACCGCCTACGAAAAGAACCTGGTCAAAAGTAAACTTTGTATCAGCTTCTGCGCCAAGCTTTTCAACTCTGATTACATCACCTTCAGAAACTTTATACTGCTTACCACCTGTTGCGATAATTGCGTACATGATATGGGCACCTCCTATTACTCATTACTCGCCAGCTTCGGTGAATGCAATGCATTACTTATAACCACACTGAGCGGCATACCATTGAATATTAGCATAGACTCTTTATTATGTCAACAACTAATTGATTTTTATTTCATCGTCGTCAGAAACCGGAATAACCAAATAAGTTTCTCCCTGAATGGTTTCCCGATGGATTCGATCCTTCTTTTCTTCATTGACTTTAATAATAATATCTCCTCCGGTTTCGCTGATTTCCGAAATCTTACGGTTCAATTCTTTGATTTCTTCCTTTAACAGTATCTTTTCGTTTTGATCTTTTACCGCTTTTGCCGCTTTGGAAGGAATTAAGTCACTTAACAATGGAAGTTCTTCTTCTGTCGGATTGGAAATTGTAGAGATATATTCACTTCCGATTCGTTCAGCTTTGTCTTCGGAAATACCGGTACTTTCCAATGCTTCAGCAATTTGGGCCTGATTTACCTGCATTTCCGGTTCCATATCGGATTTCTGAGCCAGCTCAATATGAACGGATTGCATGATTTCTTTTAAATCATCTTCTGCCACAACTTCCTGAACCATTTCCGTTAACACATCCTGCTTTTGGGCAAAGGTCAATTTTTCACGACAACCCAAAATATCTTCAATCATTTCCTTATGTGGATTTTGGGAATCTGCAGAATACATATGGACACAATGGATATCGCTACTTCGTTCATTAAAAGCAGGAAAAATAAAGCCTGTTTCCGGCATACCTACCATCCACTCTCTGTTCAAAGTACCG
Organism: Eubacterium sp.; assembly: GCA_024697845.1. Classification (GTDB taxonomy): domain Bacteria; phylum Bacillota; class Clostridia; order Lachnospirales; family Lachnospiraceae; genus Eubacterium_G. The sequence continues at coordinate 5,172 of JAILRZ010000208.1, forward strand.
ATTCGATCATCCTCTTTTTTATAACCAAGTCCTGGCTTAGATAAAATCATTGGACAAATAGCACAAATTACATATTCATATATTTCTTCAGATTCATCCAATTTATTATTGTCACTAGTTTTCGTCATAACATCATAAACATCATGGAAAATTAAGATTAAATAATTTCCAAGAGAATCATACTTTTCGATAATCATATCGTAGAAGGTATTTAGTAATCCTTCATCCTTTAATCCACTTTTTTTCAGACCCATCAGGAATTGTTGGTGCCCTCCGGGTTGTTCTTCTTCCAAAGGAAAATTCAATTCCAATAAATTATTTCCGAGATTCGTTGAAAGAACTTTTTTGGCCAGTTCCATGTATTTAAAATATTCTTCATCTTCCAAATTTAAAAAGTTTTCATCAATGAGAACTGTTTTTTCTTTTTTATCATTGACGTAACATCCGCACATTTTTGTAATGGTGCAAGTATCCTTTTTGAGTCTTCTTCTTAACTCACCAATTGATTTTTTATCCATATTGATTCCTTTCTGTCTGTGCTTACATAGTTTCTGCCTGGCACCTTCATGCCAAGCAGATTTTTCTTCATTCTTTATTTATCATTGGTAACATCACCGCTGGCCTGAATATCAATAGGATCTCCCAGATACTTCGGCTTTGGCTTCTGAATGCATTTTCCAAATGTTTTAATTCGTGCCAGCCATTCGCGGACCTCACGATACGGTTGCATAGAACCATAGGCTCTTAAATCAGCAGATACTCCATATGCTTCTAGTCCCAATTTGTTTGCAATATATAGTGCTCGATATAAATGATATTTCTGCGTAACGATTACAACTTTCTTCGCTCCGAAAACCTCTTTGGCACGATACATCGTATCGTAGGTTTCAAATCCTGCGTGGTCCATAAAAATATCTTCTGATGGAATTCCGTTGGCAATACTATAGGACTTCATAGTATTGACTTCGTCATAGTTAACCTGCCCATGGTCGCCGGACATCAGAATCTTTTTGGCACCGTGATTGTTGTAGACCTGCTCTCCCACTAGAATGCGATCTTCCAACATCCAGGTTGGGTATCCGTCAGGGCGGACACCGGCACCTAATACAATGACACAATCTGCATTATAATCTTTTAATTCTTCGACAGTACGTATTTTTTCGGAAACTGATTTTACAATGTAGATATTGATAATCAATACGAATAGTCCAATGATCAAACCAATTCCCACGAAAGCAAAGAAGCCTTTTATAATAATCTTTTTAACTTTTGTCGTTTCTTTTTTGTTTTTCATTATAAGTTACCCCAGGTTATTGCGATATTGTGAAGGAGTCAGTCCTGTAATGCTCTTAAATGTTTTCATAAAATGTTTTTCGTGATCGTATCCTACGGCACGAGAAATTTCATTAACCTTCATATCTGTTTCAGTTAAGAGCTTCTTGGCTTCTCCAACACGAATGTTCTTCAGGAAGTTTACAAAGTTTGTTCCGGTATACTGCTTAAATGTAAATGAAAACAGGGAATAATTCATGGAAATATAGTTGGATACTACTGCCATATTTAAGTCCGTAGCGTAATTTTCTTTAATATATTCAATGGCTTTTTCCATCTTCTGTCCGGTCTTATGTTCATCAATATCCGTTCCAATTAATTCGTTAAAATTACGAATCCATTCATTGACCACGACCATATATTCATCAATGGTCTGGAAACTGAACATATCCAATAACTCGCGGACTTCGTTTTCTTTATTCTTTAAGGTTTTCTGATATACCTTCATTGTTGTAGAAATAATAATATCCATCTGTTCTTCAAATTCATCAATGGAATATTTGCGTTCTTTCACACCGTCCACAAACAATTCCATTTGTGCTAAAGCTTCATCTAATTTATTGGAACAAATCAGATTGGCTGTCTGCATCATTACTTTAACACCATATTGGAACTCAGCATCCGGATCTTTGTAGGTTTCAGCATCAATTACATGGGTACAGGTTTCAAAGGCAGTTTTACGCATTTTTGCCGCTTCACAAAAGGCTTGCTTTACATCCATGAAATTATAGTATTTTCTACTGATTCCATAATAACATCCCTTTAATTTCTGAGCTACTTCCAATTTGTATCGGTCATCAGCAATGACCATATTCATGTATTTTTCACCCTGAACAAAATAATATTTTCCTTGAGAGGTTAAATCATCCGTATCATCCATGTTTCCAAAACAAAATACCACAAAATTATTTACAGGCATATAAGGGTGCACGGCACAGCAGATATTCTCCACTTCCACTTCAGTAACATTGTCATAAAACAACATATACTGTAACTGCTGAATTGCAGTTCGTTTTTTCCGATTGTATTCTGTTTCTGTGAATGCAAGTTCTTTTTGGAAATTTTCCAAAGTTGTGGTGATTTTATTTCGATCTACCGGCTTCAAGATGTAATCACGAACCCCATTTCTTAATAATTCCACTGCGTATTCAAATTCATCAAATCCGCTGATGGCAGCAATTAAAGGTTTGTGTTCTAATTTCTGAACTTCATTAACCAAAGTCACACCATCCATCTTTGGCATACGAATATCAGTAAACATTGCATCAATTTCTCTTTCTTTTAGAACCTTTAATGCTTCTTCGCCATTCGGACATTCTATAATTTCTTCAATCTCCACCCCAGAACGTTCAATCATTGAACGAATTCCTTTTCTTATTAGTTTTTCATCTTCGACTAATAATAGAGTTCTCATTCTTCCATCTCCTTCTCTTTTGGAATTTGTATTACAACTTTTGTATAAAGTCCCTTTTTAGAATATATTTGAATCCCGTATTCCGGTCCAAAATACATCTTTACACGTTGCATTACGTTATATAATGCACGTCCGTGATCGCTGTCTTCACTTACTGAATCAACAGATTCCAAACGATCTCGTAACATCTGAAGTGTTTCCTCAGACATTCCGGCACCGGCATCGGATACTTCGATGTTGATTCGTTCATCCTGCTCATAAGCTTTGATATAAATATAGGTATCCTCAGCCAAATCTTCTATTCCATGATATACAGAGTTTTCAACTAATGGCTGTAACGACATTTTCGGAATTTTTAATTTCATATATTCCTGAGGAATGTTTAAGGATAAAAATATTTCGTAATCAAATCGTAAGTTCAACAGATTCAGGTAGTTTCGGATATATTTGATTTCTTCCTTTAATTCTACCATACCGGAACTCCATTTAACAGAATACCGGAACATTTCTCCCAAGGAAGTTACCGCGTCGGAAATTTCGTAATCTTCCTTGATTTCTGCCAGCATTTTAATGGTTTCCAAAACGTTGTACATAAAATGGGCATTAATTTGATTTTGCAAAGCTTTGATTTCCGTGTTCTTTACAATCAATTCACGATTGACATTTTCTTTATTTAATTTTTCCAGTGCCACAATCATTTCATTAATCTGATGGGCCATTTCCGAAACTTCATCATTTCCATCATCCGGCAAAAGAATTTTCTCGCCATTTCGAATCCGGTTTACGGATGCAGAAAGGTTATTAAATTTCTTGAAAATATGTCGAATCAAAAAGATAACAACGAAGGAAAAAATACCCATTGAGAAAATAACAACCATCAGATACGGGAATTGACTTCGATAATAAGAATCAATGACATCCTGTGATTTGGATATATGCACATACGTTCCATCCAAGGATGGCATTGATAATGTAGATACGATTGCATTATTGCCGGAAAAATTTTGAAATTCTGTTTTGTTTTTTCGTTCTAATATTTTTACGATTTGGTTCTTGTTATTCTCCAAATATTCCTTGTTTTCTTCCGAACAGATGATTTCACCGGAGTCCTTCACAAAGAAATTCCATTCATCTGTACTGTGTTTATAAAAATTCGGTATTAAGTTTTTGATGTCTGTGGACACTTCCAAAACAGCCAGAAGATGATTTCGGTCATCCAAAATATCAGCAAATACAGCAGCGAGCTTCGTGGATTCGTTTCTTGCTTCCGGAAAAGCTGTATCGGAATAATTTAAATACCACAAAGAATTCTTGTATTTTCCATACCATTCCATATTTTCAAGACGATTAATTCGGTAAAAGCAAGGTTTCTTTTCCGTGATGTCTGCATTTACGAACAAACGAATCTGGTACAGGTATGGATTAACATTGGTCATATTGTCGATATATGCAAGCTCAGTATTGTAGAAATCAATTTTTTTTACGGTATCTAGGTCTTTTCCGGATTTAACCAATTCCATATATTCAATCAAGGAAGTGTTCTGAGAAACCATCTGTTTTGCTAGATTACAGACCTCTTCCACGCTGTTGGCATCGGAATTCACGGAATTTATAAAAGCCTTTTCTTCATTTAAAGCATTATTATTCGCATTTCTTGTAATATTCACAAACATTACTACGGTCCATAGAAATGCACACGCTGCCATAACCGATACAATGACAGTAACAACCTTTGTCCAAGAGACATATGTATTTTTTTAGGTAACTTTATTTTACTCATTCCTGATCTAATCCTAATTTCTTAATGTTTTCATTCATCTTTTCGGTTAACGCATCTAAAACCTGTTCGTATCCATAAGAATACCTTGTTTTTACGAATGTATTATAAATTTTGTCAAATTCCTGATCGCTTTTGGCCAGTAATAATTTTGGAAGCGTTGTACCCCAAAGTGTATCCGCTCGATTTTTTATCTGACCAATTTTAGATTCCTGGTCAAAGGTAATTGTATATTGACCATCATATACAAGATATGGATAAGTCCATTGTTTTAACTGTGTCGTAGGATCATTTTCGTCATCTCCCAACCATTGTTTTGCCATGACATCATTTTGAAGCATCCAATAGCAGGAATCGGCTCCGTATTTTTTATCAAATTCTGCACGGTTGGAATTTAATAATTCCAACACATCTTTATGCATAGTCGGTTTTCCGTCTTTATCGTAATCCCAGGTTTTTCCTTCCACCCCAAGCCAAGTCATTTTCTGCCCTTCTTCGCTAATCAGATAGGAAAGCAGTTTGATGGCTTTTTCGGGTTCCTTACAGTTTTTTGAAATTAATGTAACAGTCCATCCGTTGATCCCAGTTCCTGGCAGGGTGTAGTCATCCCCGTTTCGATTTTTAGGACCGTCCACAGCAATATAGATACTATCAGGATTTTTCGAATATAGTTCTTTTTGCTGGTCTGCCATATCAGTGTATTGGTAAATCATACAGAAATATTGTCCATTGGCAATTTTTTCGCTCATCTGAGTTCGGGTATCAATAAAAATTTCATCTTTTAACAATCCCTTTTCTCCTAATTTTCGGTAAGCTTTTAACCAGACTTTTAAATCATCACTTAAAATTCGATCAATCGCTTTTCCGTTTTCATCCATATATGGAATCGCAAGAAAATTCATTAAATAATTATCAAAAGAATCACAACCAATGGAGCCAAATTCTGTACAACCTACAGGAATCATTTCTTTTCCGTCAATTGTAGGGAACATTTTTGCTGCTTTTTCCACTGCGTTTGTGAATCCTTCCGGCGTCGTCATATCCGGAGAGCCAATGGCTTCATAAATATCTTTTCGAACCATAAAGGTCTGATTCGATGGTAAATTATCATAAGTTTTATAATCCGACGGAGACCATGCAGAGTTCGGATACTGATAAATATGCCCATCTTCTGAAGTATACCATCGAACCACTTCTTTGTTGGAAACATTATAAAAATACGGGTCATACTGATCAGCGAGTTTATCCAGTGAGTAAACATCTCCATTACTAATCATTTGACTGATTTCAGGTTCCCACCATCCAAGAGTAATTAAATCCGGTAATGTTCCTGAAGAAATCATAGAATCTAGTTTTTCGTTTGGGTCACCTGTTGGTACAACAAAGTCAATGTTGCAACCGGTCTTTTTAGTAATTGCTTTTGATACCATATTGTCTCCCCATCCGGAACTAAACCACGAAAAATTGATATACCAAGATAAATCAGTAATCTTTTGCTCTTTCGATACACTTTTTCCGGTACTCTGTTCTTTCATTTGTTTACCGCACCCTACAACGGACAAACACAGAGTAAGTAACATTAGATGTAACATATGTTTTTTCACGAAAAAAGAACCCTCCTTTCAATTACGAATGAACAATTTCGTGTAATGACTTATCCGTTTTCTTTCTGGATAACTCCATAAGTCCCAATTGAGTAAATCCAAAAGCTTTTGCAAAAACAGACTGGCTTTTTAGTTGTTCATTCATCTGCTTTAAAAGCAATTCCTGTCGTTCTTTCTGTTTCATATTTATAAAATCAATCAAAATAATTCCCGATATGTTACGCAGAGAAATCTGTTTCGCAATTTCGTTTACAGCTTCCTGATTGATTCGATAGACAATTTCTTCTTTTTCACCTTTCATTTCAATCTTACCGGAATTCACATCAATGACAGTTAAAGCTTCCGTATAATCAAAAATGAGATACGCACCGGATTTCAGCCAAACTTTTCTTCCCAAACAATCAGCCATAACCTGATCTAAACGATATAAATTACCAAGGCTGATTTTTCCTGTTTCAAACCTTCTTACCGGAATTTTTTCTGATTGCAATAAACGTACGGTTGCATCATGGTCGGAAATAATTTCGCCGTCGTATTGTTCCAGAAAATCTGTTGCAATGCGAAGTATTTTCGGTTCCCTATGTAAGATTTCTTTTGGCGTAGAATGTTCAAATTTTCTTTTGATTTCATTAAAACTTTCAATCAGTGCTTCTGCTTCCTGAATCAAAACGGTTTCGGATGCATGTTCGCTTTTGGTACGAATGATGAAACCAAACTCATCATTGGCGTATGGGAGCAAATAGTTTTTCAATTGACTTCTTTTCTTTGCTTCGGAAATTTTCTGAGAAATGGATATACTAGTGTTTCCAACAGTTAGAACGAGATAATCCCCTTTCAAGGTAATATGCTCAGTTAATCCATAATCCTTTGTCTTTATTGCATCATGCTGAACCTGTACCAGCACTTTATCCCCTTGTTTAAGTGGTGCCTTTCTTTTTTTTGTAGAGAGAAAGCCTTTCGTTTTCCCCATTTCCACAAAACAGGCATCGATGTTTTTGACGACATCACTGACCAGACCGCAATAAATATTACCGACAATGTTGTTCTCAGATAAATCTTCAATTTTAAACGGCTCTCCATCTTTTAAATAAAAACCTAATAAATGTTTTTCATAAAAGCCAGATACAATTAATTTTGTTCCCATAAGTTTCCCTAATGTTTGATTATTTCTTCGCCCACAGCATCCAGAGAAATGAGTTGTTCCCCTTCCAGACAATACATATCTAAACGTTCATAAACAATATTCCCTGGAACTTCTTCATTCATAAAGTCAAAAAGACTCCGAATTACCAGGTCCGGTTTCAGATTGGCAGCGCTCCCCTGCGCCACCTTCATGTATAAGCCTTCATCTGTAGTATTCATTTCATAGATCATTGGACGAATGTCTACGATTTTTTCACTTTTCTTTGTTTTCTTTAAAACCTGAATTTCCTTCTGTGAAAGAAAATCCTGAACTTTTTCTGCATTAAAGTTTCCATGAACCAGATAATCCGCCGCAGCAACAATGGACATACAGTTTTTGGCGCCATCCGGCAATAACTTAAAGCTTAGGACCTCTACACCTTCAACGTTCTGTTCATTCATTCGTTGAATCATTTCTTTCGATGACATTGATGATGCTACTTCCAGGTCGTAATATTCTCCACGGCTAAGCAACCCCACGCTTAGTGGTGAAGCAAATGACATTTTTTGATGAGGAGAAAATCCTTCGGAATATACTACATCCAAATCGGCACGACGATGAACTTTTTGAAAATAACGAACCATATCCAGGTGCCCGATAAATTTCATCATTCCCTGCTTTGAAAAACGAACTCTAATTTTCATGACAAATCCCTCCTCCAAAACCGGCTGCTCCACATCCGGAACACTGCATTCGACAGTTTGGTGTTACTTTTTCGTTAAGTGCATTATGCCATTCCCGCAACAAAAATTGTTTTGTTACACCGGTGTCAATAAAATCCCAAGGTAGAATTTCATCTTCGTTTCTTGCACGAGTTACATAAAAGTCCACATCAATTCCTAATTCTTTGATTGCACTTTCCCACAATTCCTGATTATGGAATTCAGACCAGGCATCATAAATTCCGCCTTGCTCATATATGTACAGGATTAAATCGCATAAGCGACGGTCTCCTCTGGCAAGTAAACCTTCTAGGACACTAATATCAGATTCGTGCCAGTTATATTTAATACTTTTTTGATTTAGCAAAGTTTTTCTTCGGTCATTTACACGTTTTGCCTTATCCAAAAAGGTTTCCGCAGTACACATCGGAGCCCATTGAAACGGAGTGAAAGGCTTCGGCACAAAGAAGGATGTGCTGGCAGTAATCTGACACTTTCCATTTCTTTTTTCCTTAGGAACGGTCTCGTAATATAGTTCAGCAATCTTTTCGCACAAGTCCATAATGCCGTCTACATCTTCATTAGTTTCCGTAGGCTGTCCCAACATAAAATAGAATTTAACTTTGTTCCAACCACCTTCAAATGCCTGCTTGCATCCGTTTAGGATATCTTCTTCCGTAAGACCTTTATTAATTACATTACGCATCCTTTGAGTTCCTGCTTCAGGCGCAAAGGTAATAGAACTTTTTTTGACATCCTGAACCTTACTCATAACATCTAAAGAAAACGCATCAATACGTAATGAAGGAAGTGAAATATTGATTTTCTGTTTTTTACATTCATCTAAAAGAAAATCCATTAATTCATTCAATTTTGAATAGTCGCTGGTACTTAAGGAACTTAAGGAAATTTCCTCATGTCCGGTTGAATGAAGCATCGTTTTGGCCAGCGTTTTTAAACGTTCAAGACTCTTTTCACGTAATGGCTTATATACGGAACCGGCCTGACAAAAACGGCATTCTCTGATACAACCACGCTGGATTTCTAAGACGCAACGATCCTGTGTGACTTTAATAAACGGAACCAGTGGTTTTTCCGGATAGGTAACCTGGTCAAAGTCCAACACAATTTGTTTTCTTACAGAGTCTTTTGCGTGAGGATTGTTTCTTTTCATTTCTTTGATTGTTCCGTCATCCTGATAAGATACATCATAAAACTGAGGAACATAAATACATTCTAATTCTGCAGCTTTTTCTAAAAACTCTTTTCGGCTACCATGATTCTTTTTATTCTCTTTGTATAAATCGATTAGTTGATGATATGCAGTTTCCCCTTCCCCGATATAGAACATATCAAAAAAATCTGCGATGGGTTCCGGATTATAAGTACATGGTCCACCACCAATCACGATTGGATCGGTCTCGTCGCGTTCAACGGCTTTTAAAGGAATTCCTGCCAAATCAAGAACCTGCAAAATATTTGTATAACACATTTCGTATTGCAGCGTGATTCCTAAAAAGTCAAATTGTCGTATTGGTTGCTGGGTTTCAATAGAAAATAGGGGAATGTTCTGTTCCCGCATAATTTGATCTAAATCGACCCACGGGGAATAAACACGTTCGCAATAAACATCTTCCCGCTTGTTTAACATGTCGTAAATAATCTGAATGCCTAAATGGGACATTCCGATTTCATAAACATCCGGAAAGCACATCGCGAAACGGACGGCTACCTGCTTCGGATCTTTTACGACCATATTGACTTCGTTTCCGATATAGCGGGCAGGCTTTTCTATTTGTAATAGTATTTCATCTGAAAGTGCTAATTCTCTCATGGGTTCTCCTAATCAGTATCTATTCATTTTAAAGATTTTTTAACAACGCCGGTAAATCCTTGAAGGATTCGATTTTAAGTCGGTCACCGGGAACTGTGCCGAAACCATATGCTGCATGAATGAAGGTTGCTCCGGATTGTTCCGCAGCAATCATATCTGCTTCAATATCGCCTACATAAAAAACACGTTCCAAATGATTTCTTTTTGCAACGAGTTCAATGTTTTTATCTTTAGAAAAACCGGTTCTTCCGGCTTCTTCATAATCATCAAAATATTTTTCAAAACGGAAAAATTCAATAAAATCTTTTACGTATGTTTCCTGCCCATTGCTGATTACTGCAAGAAAGTAACTCTCTTTTAATTGCTTCAAAGTGATTTCAACTTCCGGATAAAGGACTCCACCGTGCTCTTTCAGGTATTCCATTTCATAATCCATACATTGTTTTAACACATCATAACGGGTTGGTTTTTTTATTTCCGAAAAGACACTATCGGCAATATCCTCCATTAATTTTCCCATTTCTTTTTGTAATTGTTCCGGGGTTAATTTTAATGAATAGCCTAAATCCTTAAGTTTGATATTCCAGGAAGTGGTAATGCTTTCAACCGCATCCCATAACGTCCCGTCAAGGTCAAAAAAAATACCTGTTTTCATTTTGAATTTCCTTAATAATATTTTTGTGCTATAATGATAG
>JAILRZ010000019.1 GCA_024697845.1 Eubacterium sp.
GGTAGAATTGACACAGAAGCAGATTGATAAATATGTAAAACAATTTCTGCTGTTGGTCAATTGCAAATATGCCATGATGGTAATGAATGAAGAAAATCAGATGATTGGATTTGGACTGGCAGTACCATCTTTGGCGGATGCGTCAAAAAAATCCCACGGAAGATTGTTTCCGCTGGGGTGGATTCGTGTATTGTATGCACCATATTCCAAGATAGATACATTGGAACTGTTTTTGATTGGCGTTCGGGATGCATACAAGAATACAGGAGTTCCTGCAATGCTGATTGAAGAAGGAATCAAGACTTCCATTGCTGATGGGAAGAAGTACGCGGAAACCGGCCCAATGCTGGAAGACAATCTGAAAATTCATTCCTTATGGAAACGAATTGAAAAAGTACAGCATAAGCGTCGCAGATGCTGGATTAAAGAATTGTAAAAAGAGCCTTGACAAAGGTTCTTTTTCTTTGTTATAATTACTTCAACGCGTTAAAGTGTTACGGTTTAAAGCGCTACGCTTTGAAAAAGATTAAAAAACGGAGGACAAAAAAACAATGTCTACAGCAGTACTTAGTGGAATTATGTTAGTAGTATTTTTTGCGGTAATGATTTACGTTGGATATGCTTCCAGAAAAGAAGCTTCTGATGTAAATGGTTTCGTATTGGGAGGACGTTCCGTAGGGCCTTGGCTTACCGCATTTGCGTTTGGTACATCATACTTTTCAGCGGTTATCTTTGTAGGATACGCAGGACAGTTTGGATGGAACTTTGGAATGTCAGCAACATGGGCAGGATTAGGAAATGCCTTTATCGGCTCATTGTTAGCATGGAATGTATTAGGCAGAAGAACAAGAGTTATGACGCAACACTTGGATGCAAAAACAATGCCGGATTTCTTTGGCAAGCGTTTTCAGTCATCAAAATTAAGAGTGGCTGCATCGATTATTGTATTTATTTTTCTGATTCCTTATACAGCATCTCTTTACAATGGTTTATCCAGTTTGTTTGGAATGGCATTCAACATTCCTTACTGGGCAATCATTCTCGTCATGGCAGTATTAACAGGAATCTATGTAATTGTGGGTGGATATATGGCAACTGCAATTAATGACTTCATTCAGGGAATTATCATGTTATTTGGTATCTGCTCTGTAATTTATTGTGTTGTTCAGGACAACGGCGGATTGGTAGAAGCTTCCAAGCGTCTTGCTGCAGTTCAGGGGGATGCCGGTTGGAACGGAGCATACTCATCCTTCTTTGGACCGGATCCGTTAGCATTATTGTTCGTAGTAATTTTAACTTCATTAGGTACCTGGGGACTTCCGCAGATGGTTGGAAAGTTCTATGCAATTAAGAGTGAACATGATATTCATAAAGGAACAGTAATTTCAACTGTATTTGCGATTATCGTAGCAGGTGGATGTTACTTCCTGGGTGGATTCGGACGTTTATATGACATTCAGAACAATCCGGTAACAGGAAAGCCATTGTTCGATACTATTGTTCCGACAATGTTATCCACATTGCCATCTGTGATTATTGCCATTGTAATCGTGTTGGTACTTTCTGCTTCCATGTCTACTCTTTCTTCACTGGTATTAACATCCAGCTCAACATTTACTCTGGATGTTATTAAGCCGGCACGTAAAAAGGAAATGACAGAAAAACAGCAGGTAGGAACCATGAGAATCTTTATTGTATTCTTTATTGCAATCTCTGCAGTAATTGCCATTATCAAAGATGCATATCCAACAGTAACTTTTATTGCTCAGATGATGGGTGTTTCTTGGGGCGCGTTGGCTGGAGCATTCCTCGCACCATTCCTTTATGGACTTTACTGGAAAGGTGTGACAAAGGTTGCTACCATCGTTTGTTTCGTTTGGGGATGTGCCATTGCCATTTTCCAGATGATTATTACATTGGCTGGAATTGATGTAACAGGATGGGGAACTGTATTATCATACATTTTCAAATCATCCATTAATTCCGGTGTAGTAGCTATGGTTGGTGGATTGATTATCGTACCGATTATCAGCTTGCTCACAAAGAAACAGGATGAAAAGACATTAAATGATATCTTTAGCTGCTATTCAAAACATGTTGATACAACAGCAAAAGAATATTTAGAATAAACAAAGACCGGACTGAAAAATAGTGAGGGGCCGTTGTTCCAGGATGAAATCCTATGGAACAGCGGCTCTTTTCCGTATCACAATTCCCCGTATCACAATTCCATAAAACTCCAGTTTTCAAAAAGGGATTTTAGTGGTATGATATAGAGGCATATGTTTTGAAGGAGGTTCAAAATGAAAAAAACAGCATATTTAATCATGGCAGGAATGATGGCTGTTTCGATGGTTGGTTGCGGCTCTTCGGCATCGAATAAAGAAGAAACGACTGCAACGGCGAAAGAAGCAACGTCTGCAATTGTTGAAACAACGATAGAAGAAACAACCATTGAGGAGACAACGAAAAAAGAAGAAACGACTACAAAGGAAAAGGAAACAGAAGCTTCTCATCCGGCGCAGGAATCAAAATGTAAAACTCCGGAAGATGCAATTCAGCCGGTGTGTGATGGATTCATGAATGCGGATGTGGATGAAATGTTTAGTACATTCCCTGGAGAATTTCAGGAAAACAAAAACTTTAAGAGCACGAAAAAGCAGTTAAAGGATGTATTGAAGCAACTTGCTGAGATGAAAGAGCAGGGGCTGGTTTATGAAGTATCTGTAAAGGATGTGGGAGAACCGCAGAGCACGGATATTGATACTTTGAATAGTCAGTATCAGGCAGCAGGAATGAATTTTAAAATTACTGATATTAAAAAGGTGGGGCTTTCCGTGACAGTTTCCATGGACGGCCAGTCAGCAACGCAGGATATTATGACTTGTATTGCAGGAAAAATCGGGGATTACTGGTATTTTGTTTCTGCAGAACAATAAAATAGATTAAAAGTTTTAAATTTAAATAAAGAAAGGACGGAAGACGTTTTGGAAAACAAAAAGATTATGCTTGGAAATGAAGCTATTGCCCGTGGCGCGTGGGAAGCAGGAGTTAAGGTTTCTTCAGCTTATCCGGGAACACCAAGTACAGAAGTAAGTGAAAATTTAGTAAAATATGAAGGCGTTTATTCTGAATGGGCTCCAAATGAAAAGGTAGCAACAGAAGTTGCCATTGGTGCTTCTTTATCAGGAGTACGTTCTATGACAATGATGAAGATGGTAGGATTGAACGTAGCAGCAGATCCATTGTTCACGATGGGATACATTGGTGTGAATGGTGGTATGGTATTGGTTGTCGCAGATGACCCTGGAATCTACAGCTCACAGAATGAGCAGGATACTAGAATGATTGGCCGTGCCGCTATGGTTCCTGTAATTGAACCGTCAGATAGTGAAGAGGCAAGAGTATTTACAAAGCGAGCGTATGAATTATCTGAAAAGTATGATACACCGGTTATTTTAAGAACAACCACAAGACTTGCGCATTCTCAGGGACTGGTAAATTTAGAAGACCGTGTAGAACCAACAGATAAGGTTTATGAAAGAAATATTGCAAAAAATGTGATGATGCCTGGAAATGCTATTAAGCGTCATATCTTTGTGGAACAGAGATTGAAGCAGATGGCAGAAGATGCATGTACATTCGATATCAATAAAGTAGAATATAAGGATACAAAGATTGGTGTCATTACCAGCGGTATTCCATATCAGTATGTAAAGGAAGTTCTTCCGGAAGCTTCTGTATTGAAATTAGGATTGGTTCATCCATTGCCAAAGAACTTAATTAAAGAATTTGCTTCTAAAGTTGATCGCTTAATTATTGTGGAAGAATTGGAACCGGTAATTGAAGAACAGGTTCGTGCAATGGGAATTGAATGCGATGGTAAGAACATCTTTACAGTACAGGGTGAATACAGTGCCAATATGCTTCGTGAAAAAGTTTTGGGAGAAAAGGTAGAAGTAAAGGAGCCTGCACAGGCACCGGCAAGACCACCGATTCTTTGTCCGGGATGTCCTCATAGAGCAACCTATTCTGTATTGAAGAAGTTAAAAATTCATGCTGCCGGAGACATCGGATGTTATACATTAGGTGCTGTAAATCCATTAGGAGTTGTTGATACAACTGTATGTATGGGATCTTCTATTTCCACATTACACGGAATGGAAAAGGCAAAAGGAAAAGAATATGTTAAGAACTGGGTGGCTGTAATCGGTGATTCAACATTCTTACATACCGGTGTGAATTCATTAATGAATATGGTATACAATAAGGCAACCGGAACAGTGATTATTCTGGATAACTCCACAACCGGTATGACAGGTCATCAGGACCATCCGGCAACAGGAAAGACTCTTTCCGGAGAAGAAGCTAATGTGGTATTATTGGATGAATTATGTAAGGCATTAGGTGTTAAGAATGTTACGGTAGCAGATCCGTTTGATATTAAGAAATTTGAAGAAATTGTTAAGACTGAAATTGCGAAGGATGAGGTTTCTGTAATTATTGCACAGTCCCCTTGTGCATTGCTAAAGAGCTATACTCCGGCAGGAAAGTGTTTTGAAATTCCTGAAAAATGTAAGAAGTGTGGCATGTGCTTAAAGGCTGGATGTCCTGCAATTACAAAGAAGGAAGATGGAACGATTGCCATTGACCAGACATTGTGTAATGGTTGTGGATTATGTATGAGCAACTGCCCATTCGATGCAATTGGATTAAAGAAGAGAGGTGAGTAAGGATGGCAGATACAAAAAACATTATGATTGTTGGTGTAGGAGGTCAGGGAACCTTACTTACCAGTAGAATTTTAGGTGGGATGACAGTAGCAGCGGGATATGACGTAAAATTGTCGGAAGTTCACGGAATGGCACAGCGTGGTGGTAGTGTAGTTACCTATGTTCGTTACGGTGATGAAGTGGCAGAACCGATTGTTGAAGAAGGACAGGCAGATGTACTGATTTCCTTTGAACGTTTGGAAGCACTTCGCTATGCACATTATCTGAAAAAAGATGGCGTTATTATTGTTAATGATCAGAGAATTGATCCGATGCCGGTGGTAACAGGTGTTGCACAGTATCCTGAAAACATTATTGAAGACCTAAAGAAAGAACATAAGGTCATTGCAGTTGATGCTATGGAAGAAGCATTGGCAATGGGAAATTCCAGAGTATTTAACGTAATCATTTTAGGTGTAGCTGCAAAACATATGGATTTTGAAAAAGATATGTGGATTGAAGTCATTAAGAATACGGTTCCACCAAAGACCGTTGATATTAATGTGGCTGCTTTTGAAAAAGGTTACGAAATCGGATAAAGAGAAGGGGAGTGCTGACATCGGTGCTCCCTTTTGCTTGCATACACGACGAGGAAAGGACTAAAAAATGATTATTGACACACATGCACACACTTTTCCGGATCACATTGCATATGGTGCGTTACGGAAAATGGAGCAGGAAATTTTGAATTCCCAGAATTTTGTGGTGAAGGCTGCCCGAACCGGTACGGTAGAGGATTTGTCCAAAGCATCCATTGGAGCGGGCATTGACATTACGCTGGTTTGTCCGGTGGCAACCAATGTGAGACAACCGGAAAAAATCAATCGTTTATCCGTGGAATTGAATCAGGGGGTTGAGGAACATCACTTGTTCAGTTTGGGTGCAATTCATCCGGAATGCGAAAATTATAAAGAAATCCTGGATGAGATTGTGGCAATGGATTTTCGGGGAATTAAACTTCATCCGGACTATCAGAATATGGACTTTGATGATGAACGCTACATCCGCATTATGGATTATGCGGCAAATAAAGGCTTGGTAATTATTACTCATGCCGGAGAAGATGTAGGACTTCCAGGAACGGTTCATTGTACGCCGGACAAGGTGCTGAATGTTTGGAAGCATATTCAGCCGGAAAAATTGGTGCTGGCCCATATGGGAGGCTGGAGAAAATGGGATGAAGTGGAAGAAAAATTAATGGATCTTCCGGTGTATTTTGATACTGCGGTATGTGGCAGGAAAGATATTCCGGTTCACATTAGTGATGAGCAGCTTGTTCGAATGATACGAAATCATGGAGTGGAGCGTGTCTTGTTTGGAACGGACAGCCCATGGTATGATCAAAAGGAAGCGCTGGATGACTTGAAAAACTCAGGACTGACGGAGGCGGAATTGAAGCTGGTATTGGGAGAAAATGCGAAAAAACTGTTTCAGTTTTAAAAATGAAGGATTAGAATTGTAGTAATCGAAATAAAATAGAAAAAAAGGAGAAGGATGATAATGGAATTTAATGTAGATATTTTTAACAAATTAAATAATGAATGGGCTTTGCTTACTGCAGGTAGTCAGGAAAAATTTAACACAATGACAATCAGTTGGGGAGGAATGGGAACCTTATGGAACAAGCCGGTTGTGACAGCTTATGTCAGAGAATCCAGATATACCCATGAGTTTTTGGACAATGGAGATTACTTCACCATTAGTTTCTATCCAGCTGAATATAAAAAAGTGCTGGGGGTGTTAGGCTCTAAATCCGGAAGAGATATGGATAAAATGAATGAGTCAGGATTGAAAGCGAAATTTTTAGAAAAAGGAGTTACTTTCGAAGAAGCAGAAATCACCTTGGTGTGCAAAAAACTCTTTATGCAGAGATTGGATATGGATTCAATGTCTGATGAAATTAGATCACAGTTTTATGGGGATAATGATGCCCACGATATGTATATTGGTGAAGTGATTGACATTATCAAATAAGCCGGCTATCGACCACCGTTATTCTTGACGAAAATAGGGTTTTTTCCTATAATTGAGTTTAGGACTTTAAAGTATTGAAAAGGTACGGAAATATTATCAAAGGAGAATGTACAAATGCCAATTACAGAAATATTGGAAAGAAACGCCAGAGAGTATGCCAATGATGTATGTCTGGTAGAAATAAATCCTGAAATTCAGGAAAAAAGACGAGTAACCTGGAGAGATTATGAGTTAATTGAGCCGGATACCCGCCATCATTACAGAAGAGAAATTACATGGCATGTTTTTAATGAAAAAGCAAACCGTGTGGCAAATTTGTTGCTGAGTCGTGGAATTCAAAAGGGAGATAAGGTGGCTATCTTGATGATGAACTGTCTGGAATGGCTCCCGATTTACTTTGGAATTTTAAAGACCGGCGCATTGGCTGTGCCAATGAATTTTCGATTTGATTCGGAGGAAATCAAATATTGTTTAGATTTATCCGAAGCAGATGTTTTAATTTTTGGTCCGGAATTTGTTGGACGTATTGAAGAAATTGTAGATGAAATTGATGAAAAGAGAATTCTGTTTTATGTGGGTGGAGATTGCCCGACCTTTGCAGAAGATTATGATAAGTTGGCTGCCAACTGTTCTTCGTTGTCGCCGGAAATTGAACTGACAGATGAAGACGATGCTGCAATTTATTTCTCATCAGGAACCACAGGATTTCCAAAGGCGATTCTGCACAACCATGAAAGCCTGATGCATGCAGCAAAGGTTGAACAGAATCATCATGGACAGACAAAGGATGATGTATTCCTTTGCATTCCACCGTTGTATCACACCGGTGCAAAAATGCATTGGTTCGGAAGTCTTTTAACCGGTGGAAAGGCTGTCTTATTAAAGGGCGTTACACCAAAGACAATTTTGGAAACAGTGTCCAATGAAGGTTGTACTATTGTATGGCTTCTCGTTCCATGGGCACAGGATCTATTGCTTGCTCTAGATCGTGGTGAATTGAAATTATCCGATTATAAATTAGATCAGTGGAGACTGATGCACATTGGTGCACAGCCGGTACCACAGAGCTTGATTAAGCGTTGGAAGGAATATTTCCCGAAACATCAGTATGATACAAACTATGGGTTGTCTGAATCTATCGGACCGGGATGCGTACATCTTGGTGTGGAAAATATCCATAAGGTTGGAG
This sequence comes from Eubacterium sp., assembly GCA_024697845.1. Taxonomy (GTDB): domain Bacteria; phylum Bacillota; class Clostridia; order Lachnospirales; family Lachnospiraceae; genus Eubacterium_G. Next base: position 7,936 of record JAILRZ010000019.1, read on the forward strand.
CAATTGGAATCCCGGGATATGGATGGGAAGCAAAGATCGTATCTCCGGATGGTAAGGAAGTACCACAGGGAGAAGTTGGGGAGTTAATTGTTAAAGGGCCAGGGGTAATGACCTGCTACTTTAATGATGAAAAGGCAACGGCAGAGACATTAAAAGATGGATGGCTTTATACAGGAGATATGGCTGAAAAGGATGAAGATGGATTCATATATCTGGTAGATCGAAAGAAAGATGTCATTATTACCGGTGGAGAAAATCTTTATCCGGTACAGATTGAAAACTTCTTAAGCAAGCATCCGAAAATCAAGGACGTTGCCGTGATTGGTTTGCCGGATGAACGTTTGGGAGAAATTGCTGCGGCAATTATTGAATTAAAGCCGGATACAGAATGTACAGAAGATGAAATCAATACATTCTGCAAGGAACTTCCTCGATATAAGAGACCAAGAAAGATTATCTTTACAAAGGTTCCTCGAAATGCAACCGGAAAGATTGAAAAGCCAAAGTTGCGTGAAATGTACAATAGTGTGAACCTGGTTGATGCACAAAATAAGGCATAAAGAAGAAAAAGAGCATTGCTTTGATTAGCAGTGCTCCTTTCTATTTGCTTGGAAATCATTAAAAGAAGGGGAAGTGACGAAGAACAAAATTAGTTGACAAAAGTATGCGAAATGTTATAATCAAAATATACTGAAGATAAAGTTTTGTGAAAGAACTTGTCTTCAGTTTTTTGTTTGGTGAAAAAGGAAAGTGCGGCATGGTCATCATACTTGGAGAAGGAAAGGGAGAAACATGCCGGAAAAGGATATTACAGAAAAAATACTTATGAACCACAATGATGTTTTTGCAGACATTATTAATGGTCTGGTGTTTCGGGGAGAGCAAAAGATTAAAGCAACAGAATTAGAAAATGCTTCGGTGCATTCACAATATAAAGATCAGAATGATACGATACATGAACAGGAAAGAGATGTTGCAAAATTCTGGAAAGAGAATAATGCAAAAATATCACTCTTGGGAATTGAGAATCAGACCTGTGTGGAGCCACATATGCCTTTTCGAATTTTGGGGTATGATGGAGCGTCGTATAAGGAACAATTGATGACAACTAGAGGGCAGGTGTATCCTGTGGTTACAATAGTATTATATTTTGGAACAAAAAAACGTTGGACAAAACCCAGGAACATAAAAAGTTATTTAGCCATTCCACCGGAATTGGAAGCATTTGTCAATGATTATCAAGTATATATCTGCGAAATTGCTTGGTTAAAAGAGGAAGAGATTGAATGCTTTCAAAGTGATTTTAAGGTGGTTGCAAATTTCTTCAGAAATAAGAGAAAGAACAGGAATTACATACCTGATGACAAAACCGAAATCAAATATGTTGATGAAGTATTAAAACTGTTGTCGGTTATGACGAAGGACCGAAGGTACGAAAGAATATTAAGTGGAGGAGAGGGAAGAGAGGTGCATTCAATGTGTGATGTGGCAGAACGACTGGAACAAAGAGGAAAAGAAGAAGGACGTGCAGAAGGAAGACTTGAAATTATACTGGAACTAGTTCGAGATCATATTCTTACGGTGCAGGAAGCAGCCAAAAGACTTGACATTGATGAAAAAGAATTATTAGAAAAAATCTAGTTTTCTGAAAATGACATCGAGGGTTACAATTACTGAAAAGAAAATAGTACTTTGCAAAAAGTTAATTTAATGATTTAATGGAAAAAAGATGACATTTAACTAAAGAGGAGAGAAAACTATGAAAATAGCATGGTTTTGCATCCCGGCTCACGGTCATACGAACCCCACATTGGGCGTAGTAAAGGAACTGACTGAGGTGGGACATGAGGTATATTACTTTTCGTTTGGGCAATTTCGGGAAAAACTGGAAAAGACAGGGGCTCATTTCATATCTTGCGACGGATATGAACCAGATATGGAAGGTGAGGATGCAGCTGAACGAGTGGGAAAAGATATGGCTTTTGCTACGGAACTCCTTGTAAAAGCGACTTTAGCTTTGGATGAGATGGTATCAGAGAAAATCAAGGAAATCAATCCGGATTTGATTGTGTCAGATTCGGTAGCTTTTTGGGGAAAATTGACGGCAATGAAATATAACCTTCCTTATGTTTCATCAACAACAACCTTCGCTTTTAATAAACAATCATCCAAGTATATGAAGCATGGAATTGGAGAATTGTGCAAGATGCTTTTTAGCATGCCAAAGATTAATAGGCATTTAAAAGTGTTGAGGAAACATGGGTATCCGGTGAAAAATATTTTGGAAATCGTGAGCAATGATAATGAAACCAATACCATTGTTTATACGTCGAAAGATTTTCAACCTTGTGCAGAAACTTTTTCGGAGAAGTATTGCTTCATTGGACCTTCTATTCGTCCGGTTGAAAATAGTATTGAGAAAACGAGGGAGCTGACAATATACATTTCTATGGGAACGGTAATGAAAAATCCGGATATTTATCAGCATTGTATTGAGGCGTTAGGAAATACCGACTATCAAGTAATCATATCTTTGGGAGAGAATACCATTGATAATGAACAGGTTCCTGATAATATTGAAATCTATGATTCGGTGGACCAGATGGCAGTATTGTCCATAGCGGATGTGTTTCTGACCCATTGTGGAATGAATTCTACGTCAGAGGCTTTATATTATCAGGTTCCGTTGATTTTGTCCCCGCAGACTCCGGAGCAGGGGGCGGTTGCCAAGCGTGTCCAGGAACTTGGGGCAGGAATGATGCTTAAAAAGACAGATGTTAAGGGAATAAAAAGCACATTTGAAGAAGTGTTGACGAAGGAATTTTACAAGGAAAATGCCATTCGTATTTCAGAAGCCTTTAAGAAATGTGGAGGTGCGAAAGAAGCACGGGCGTATCTGGAAAGATTAGTGGAGGACGAGTAAAAGAGGAATTTGTAAAGTTGAGATATATTTAATGGATAAAAAAAGACTAACTGTAACTTTGATGAACTACAGTTAGTCTTTTTTGTGTTTATTTAAGCAAAAAACACATTTGCTACTCCTCTTCTTTATTTTTCTTGACACTAAGTACGTAGCAGAATACTGTTACAACAACAGCAACCCATTTCATAATGTCGAACGGAGTAGGATTTGTAAATTCGTTCTCGAAACCATCTAGAAAAACGATGATTAATAACATTACAACTAAAATACGATCAATCTTCATAATTATGCTCTCCTTTCCTGTTGGTTTTCCGTATCAATATATACACTCTTATATTACCAAATTTTTGACAAATATACAAATTATTTTTCTTATTGACAACAAAAATAAAAAACTATATGATTAATCAGTATTACTAAACTTTTTGTTTAATATATAAAAACTAAAGAGGTAACTATGGACATAGGAAATAAAATTAAAGAGTTGCGAATTCAGAAAAATCTGACGCAGGAAGAACTGGCAGACAGAGCGGAGCTGACCAAGGGGTTTATTTCCCAGGTTGAGCGAAATCACACCTCGCCGTCTATTGCGACACTGGTGGATATTCTGCAATGCCTTGGGACAGACCTGAAGCATTTTTTCAGTGATGATGAAGACCGACAAATCGTATTCAGGAAAGAAGACTTTTTTGAGAAAATTGATGAGGAATTGAATCACAAAATTACATGGATTGTTCCTAATGCACAGAAAAATGAAATGGAGCCAATTTTGTTGGAGTTACAACCGGGAGGAGAGAGTTATGAGTATCCGCCTTTCGAGGGGGAAGTGTTCGGTTATGTACTAAAAGGAACCGCGGCGCTGACCATTGGCGAAAAGCAGTACAGGGTGAAAAAAGGAGAGGCTTTTTATTACCCGGCGAATAACAGTCATTCGTTAAAAAGTGAGCGGGGAGCACAGATTCTATGGATCAGTAGTCCACCGGCATTTTAATATCATAGAAAATGAGGAAAATGAAATGAGCAATACAATTATTGAATTGAAGAATATTACGAAAACCTTTGATGACCAGCAGGTTTTGAAAGGGATTGATTTGAATATTCACGAAAAAGAATTTTTGACGTTGTTGGGGCCTAGTGGATGTGGGAAAACGACAATTCTCCGAATTATCAGTGGATTTGAGGATCCGGATGGAGGTCAATTACTTTTCGAAGGAAAGGATATTGCGAAACTTCCGCCGTACAAGCGGGAGGTTAATACGGTATTTCAAAAGTATGCCTTGTTTCCGTTTTTAAACGTTTACGACAATGTGGCGTTTGGACTTCATTTGAAAAAAATGGAAAAGGAACAGATTGATAAAAAAGTGAAAGAAATGCTTAAGTTGGTTGGATTGAGTGGTTATGAAAAAAGAGATGTCACTTCCTTATCCGGTGGGCAGCAGCAGCGTGTGGCAATTGCCCGAGCTTTGGTCAATGAACCAAAGGTGTTGCTTTTAGATGAACCATTGAGTGCGTTAGATGCAAAACTACGTAAAGAAATGCAGGTGGAATTGAAGAAAATACAGAAGGAAGTCGGTATTACCTTTATTTTCGTAACACATGATCAGGAAGAGGCATTATCTATGTCAGATACCATTGTAGTAATTAACGAAGGAATTATTCAGCAGATTGGTACACCAACAGATATTTACAATGAACCACAGAATCGTTTTGTGGCTAACTTTATCGGCGAGTCAAATATCGTTCCGGGAAATATGTTGAAGGATTGCCTGGTACGGTTTGATGATGCAGATTGGGAATGCGTGGATAAAGGATTTAAGGAAAATGAAGTCATTGACGTGGTACTTCGTCCGGAGGATATGCATGTGGTTTCGCCGCAGGAAGGTAAGGTTTCCGGTCCGATTACCACAAAGGTATTTATGGGTGTACATTATGAATATCTGGTAAAGACAAAATATCGTAATTATAAAGTGCATACGACAGAGAATATTGAAGTAGGAAAAGAAGTGGGACTTACCATTGATCCGTATGATATTCAGGTAATGCATGCAAATTCAATTAATAGTTAGGAGACAAAAATGAGACATTTTAAAGGATTGGCGAAACCTTATGTGGCGTGGTCATTTTTGTTGATTGTGTTGCCGCTGATTATGGTAATACTTTACTCCGTCACGACAGAAGGAAATTCGCTTTTAACAATACATTTCACGTTACAGAATTTCACAAAGATATCTGATCCGATTTATTTGAGTGTTTTTGGAAAATCATTACAGATTGGGTTGTTGACCACGGGAATCTGTTTGCTTCTGGCATACCCATTGGCATTCTTTATCTCAAAATTTGATGAAACATCTCAAAGTATTTTAATTTTAATTGTAACAATCCCAATGTGGATTAATACATTGCTTAGAACGTATGCATGGATTAGTCTGTTGTCGGATAATGGAATTATCAATGCGTTGTTGAAAGCATTGGGGCTTAACCAGCAGACAATGATGTACACCAATTTTTCTGTAATTATGGGATTGGTATGTGACTTGTTGCCGTTTATGGTGATTCCAATTCATACATCTTTATCGAAAATGGATCATTCCATGGTAGAGGCGGCCAGAGATTTAGGCGCAAATCGTTTCCAAACATTTCGAAAAGTGATTTTAAAACTTTCCCTTCCGGGAGTTATTAGCGGTGTGACGCTGGTATTTTTACTTTCTATTTCCAGCTTCGTTATTCCGGTACTTCTCGGTGGACATCAGTATGTATTGATTGGAAATCTAATTGAAAATCAGTTTATTTCTGTGGGAGATTGGAATTTTGGTAGTGCGATTTCCGTAATTCTTGCAATTGTCATTTTGATGTTTATGGGAGTGATGAAAAAGATTGATTCTGAGGACAATGGAGGTGACAATTAATGAAAAAGAAATTATCCATTGGACCGAAATTATATATTTTACTATGCTTTGTGTTCTTGTATCTGCCGATTGCAGTGACTATGTTTTTCTCTTTTAACTCGTCAAAATCATTGACGAAGTTTACGGGATTTTCGTTGCGATGGTACGAAAAGCTATTGTCGGATCAGAATATTTTATCCGCAGTTTATGTATCCATCAGTATTGCAATTATTTCAACATTCGTGTCAACAGTTTTGGGGACCATTACAGCGATTGGTCTATCCAGAAGCCGTAAAGTGTTGAAAGAATGGATTTTAAATGTCAATAATATGCCAATTATGAATCCTGATATTGTTACAGCGATTGGGTTGATGATTCTCTTTACTTCCGTGAGAATGGAACGAGGATATATTACAATGCTTCTGGCGCATATTGCGTTTTGTACGCCTTATGTGATTACCAGTGTATATCCAAAGGTACGCAGCATGGATCATAACCTGGCCAATGCAGCGATGGATTTGGGGGCAACACCGGGACAGGCATTAAAGAAAGTAATCCTCCCGATGTTGAAACCGGGAATTTATGCGGGAATGCTCCTGGCATTTACGATGTCATTAGATGATTTCGTTGTTTCCTACTTCGTGACAGGAAATGGCGTATCCAATATCTCCATTGTGGTTTATAACATGACCAAACGAACGAATCCGACTATCAATGCATTATCAACGTTGTTGATTCTAGCGGTGGTTATTATCATTGTCATTGTGAATGTTGTTCCGCAAATTTCTAAGCGACGTCAAAGCAGGGAAGTGGCTATGGAAAATTCCAAACGGGTGAAAGTGAAACATTTTGCAACTGCCTTGGGTGCCATTGCGCTGATTTGTGTAGCCGGTGTAATGATTGCCAAATATTCAGCAATTTCCGAAAAACCGGTACTTCGGGTGTTCAATTCCGGAGAGTACATTGATACAGAGTTGATTCCAAAGTTTGAAAAAGAATATAATTGCAAAGTGGTTTATGAAACTTTTGATTCCAATGAGTCTATGTATACGAAATTGGAGAGTGGTGCGGAGTATGACATTTTAATTCCATCGGATTACATGATTGAAAAGTTGATTGAAGAAGATTTCCTTCAGGAAATTAATTGGAAAAAGATTAAAAATAAAGAGGCTATTATACCGGAATTGTTGGGGAAAAACTTTGATCCGGAAAGCAAGTACGGCGTTCCATATTATTGGGGAACCGTAGGAATTCTGTATGATAAGACCATAGTTGATGAGAAGGATTTACAGCAAGGCTGGGATATTCTTACCAATGAAAAATATAAAGGTCAGATTTATATGTATGACTCGGAGCGTGACTCTTTTATGGTAGCTTTGAAAGCTTTAGGCTACTCAATGAATACAGATAAAAAGGCGGAATTATCTGCAGCTTATCAGTGGTTGATGAATCAACGAAAGAGCATGGAGCCTGTTTATGTGGGAGACGATGTCATTGACAATATGATTTCCGGAAATAAGGCCATGGCTGTAGTTTATTCCGGAGACGGAGCCTACATTATATCGGAAAATGAAAACATGGATTTCTTCGTACCGGAGCAGGGTTCTAATGTATGGACTGATGCTATGGTTCTGACCAAGTATTGCGATAATACAGAATTAGCATATCAGTTTATGGACTTTTTCCTAAGAGAAGATGTATCCGTGCAGAATACGGAATACATCGGATATGATAGTGCTGTAAAGAGCACTTATGAATATTATCGTGATGAAGAATACGAAGGGAATAGCGGCTGTGCGCCGGATACTTCCAATCCGAAAAATGAAGAATTCCGAAACCAATCGAAGGATATTAAGTCTTATAGTGCAAACTTATGGACAAAAGTAAAGTCAAAATAGAAAAAATTGCTTGACAAATTTATCAGATTAAGATAAGATAACAAGGCAGTCAGGAGAGAAAACTTGATTGCCAGTTATTTGCGGGTGTAGTTCAGTGGTAGAACACCAGCCTTCCAAGCTGGATATGTGGGTTCGATTCCCATCACCCGCTTTTCTAATGCAAAAAAAATAGAGTTCCTATGGAACTCTTATTTTTTTTGATATACACGAACGTGTTCAATTTCAAATAAAAATGGCAATGCATCATCGTTCACCGGACCGCCCAGACCACCGCCTACGGCAGTGTTCATAATCAGGAAGAAAGGTTTGTCGAAAGGCCAGGCATCGTAGCTCTGATCCTCCGGATCGTCATCCTTGCTGTATTTACAATAGCTTTCACCATCAATAAAGAATTCAAAATACTCTTCGGTCCATTCCATGGAATAGTTGTGGAAGGTGTCAAAGAAACCCTCCGGAAAATCTGCCACGGTAGTGTAAGGAATGGTATCGTGGCGGGTATGGTTGTGACGCCCGGAATGCAAACTAAACAGTGCACTGTTTGGACGACGTCCGATGTGTTCCACCAGATCAATTTCACCACAGTTCGGCCAACGGTCTTTCGCGTCAGGTTTTGGAAATTTCTTGAAATCTTCTTCTGTAAATTTTGAAAAATCCGGTCTGCCATCAGAACGAACCGGAACCCCTTCAGGAACTTTTCTCGGTTTGCGATACGGCATCATCCAGATTGCCGGCCAGCATCCCAAGCCTTTTGGGAATTTTGCACGAATATCAAAATAGCCATATTGCCAATGTGCTTTTCCACGGGTTACAAGTTTAGCGGAAGTATATTCCCGCTCCCCATCCTGTTCTTTCACGGAACGGATTGTCAATCTCCCATCTTTGACAAAAACATTTCCGGGACGATTTGTATAAGCCTGCAATTCACGGTTAGGCCACTGGAAATTTCCAACTTCAAAATCCCACTTGGAAGAATCCGGTGTACCTTCATAATCGAATTCGTCACTCCATACGAGCTCGTAGTCGTTTAGGTTCATAAATGGTACCCCTTTCAATTATAAATGTATACGCTAACATATTGGAAATATTCTATCATATAAAAACGTTTTCCAAAAGAAGAAGTTTTGAAAGATTGCTTTGACTTTTGCCAATGGTTAGACTATTCTAAAAAACAGGAAGAAAGCATAGGAGAAAAGTGATGGCAAAACACGTAAAAGAAATCCTGGAACTACTGGACCGGGAATACGGAACGGAACATATTTGTTATTTGAATCATGAAACACCATGGCAATTGTTGATTGCGGTAATTTTGAGTGCTCAATGTACCGATGCCAGAGTGAATATTGTGACGAAGGATTTGTTTCAGAAATATGATACGTTGGAAAAGTTTGCAGAAGCAGATGTGAGGGAACTGGAACAGGATATTCATTCTATTGGGTTTTACAGGGCGAAGGCAAGGAATATAAAGAAATGTTGTTTTGATTTGGTGCATGAATTCAATGGAGAGGTTCCTAGTAGTCTGGAAGAATTAACTTCTCTTGCAGGAGTGGGAAGGAAGACAGCGAATGTGATTCGGGGAAATATTTATAATCAACCGAGTATTGTCGTGGATACTCATGTGAAGAGAATTTCAAAGAAACTTGGATTTACAAAAAATGAGGAACCGGAAAAAGTGGAATATGATTTGATGAAGGTTTTGCCGGAAGATCATTGGATTTTATACAATATGCAGATTATTACTTTGGGTCGAACAATTTGCACTGCAAGAAATCCAAAGTGTGAGGAATGTTTTTTGCGGGAATATTGCCCGTCTAAAGGAAAGCGATAATGGTATTAAAAGATTATGTGTGTGTGGATTTGGAAACCACAGGAGTAAATACAAAGTGGAGTAAAATAATTGAGATTGGTGCGGTAAAGGTACGAAACGGAGCAGTGGTAGATACTTTTTCTCAATTAATAAATCCAGGTGAGGCAGTAACCCCTTTTATTACGGAGTTAACAGGGATTACTGACGAAATGCTACAGGGAAAACCCACCATTGAGCAAGTGCTTCCGGAATTTATTGAGTTTGCAATGGATGATGTACTTTTAGGGCATAATCTGATGTTTGACTTTGGATTTTTGAAGCAGAACGCAGCAAATCTAAAACTTGCTTTTGATAAAAAAGGGATCGATACGTTAAAAATTGCAAGAAAGGCCTTGCCGAATTTGCATAGCAGAGGATTGGAATATTTGTGCACACATTATGGAATCCTGGATGAAAATCATCATCGTGCCTTAAATGATGCGCAGGTGACCTCTCAATTGTATTTAATTTTCACGGAACAGTTTGCACAGGATTTCCCACTGAGCTTTGAACCAAAAGAATTAAACTATCGAGTAAGAAAAATGACACCAATTACGGAACGGCAGAAATCTTATCTGAAAGCATTGATTGAGTATCATCAAATAGAAATTGATTACGATATTAGTCAATTAACAAAGAATGAAGCATCAAAAAAAATAGACAAAATTCTTTCGGAAAAAGGTCGAATTTTCTACTAGGTAATTTGATTTTATTATGGTATAGTTATAGATTGAATGGTGGGGAAATGTTTGAAAGCGTATTTTCTCAAAAAACGAGGAGGGGTGAAAGAAATGAATTTTTTTTATAACAGAAAAAATCAGCGAATTATTGCAGGATCTATTGCCATATTATTAGTAGTAGCGATGGTTGTTACATTGATTTACTAATAATTTTTGAGTAGGAGACATATAAATGAAAAACGCAAGAAAAATTGTCTTTTGTATTTTAAGTATGGCACTGCTGTTTGGAATGACTCAGAGTTGTCTTGCAAAGAATGAAGAAGATGAAAAAATAAAGCATGGCATCCGAATTGATGGCGTCGATGTCGGAAATATGACATATGATGAAGCAATGGAAGCAGTGGAACCGGTTGCAGTTGACAAACTCAAATCAAAAGCAGTGATGAAAGTAGGGGCCAGAGAAATCGAGGTATCATTAAAAAAACTGGGATATCAGTGGGATGAAGATATTGTCGAGGAAGCTCTTGGAACCGGAAAAAAAGGAAATATTCTGAAACGCTACAAAGACGGTCAGGTATTATTGAATAAAGGGATGGAATTAAATATTCCAATTAACGCCGATGATGATACGGTGGAACAGAAGTTGGAAAAGAAGTGCAATGAGTATAATCTAACGGCGAAGAACGCTTCTTTGAAATTCAATGGTTCCGGGTTTGATATCATTCCGGAAGAAGATGGTTGTGAAGTAGACTATAAAAAAACAGTAGAGAGCCTGCAGAAACAATTGGAAAATCAGTGGATTGGAAAGACGAAACTTCAGGTTGAGGCTACCGTAACGACTTCAACACCAAAATATACGACGAAAGACTGTGAAAAAGTGTCTGAAACTGCAATGGGAAGTTTTTCAACTACTTTTACTGTAGGTTCAGCCTTTGAAGGCAGAAATTTGAATATAAAAAACGGTGTGGAAAAAATTGATGGAACAGTATTGTATCCGGGGGAAGAATATTCTTGTAATGCAGTACTAGCACCGTGGACGGAAGAAAATGGATGGCATCCGGCAGGAACCTATTCCGAAGGGGAAGTTATTGACAGCCTTGGAGGAGGAATCTGTCAGGTATCCAGTACATTGTATAATGCGTTGTTGAATGCGGAAATCAAGGTCACGGAAAGATACTCTCATTCTATGGCAGTTTCTTATGTGGATCTGGCAGCCGATGCAGCTTTGGCAGGGGATTATAAGGATCTAAAGTTTTTGAATGATACAGATGCACCGATTTATATTCGAGGCATTTATGATTACGGACAATTAACATTTAAGATTTACGGTCATGATACCAGACCGGAAAATCGATCTGTATCTTATGAAAGTGTTGTAACAAAAACAGTTCCGATTGCAGATAAAGTTACCAAGGATTCCTCTAAACCAAAGGGATATCGTTCCGTAGAATCTAACGGTCATGTAGGTTATGTAGCTGAACTTTACAAGATTGTTTATGAAAACGGTGAAGAGGTGAGCCGTGAAAAATTGCATACGAGTACTTATGCAATGGCACCGCGTAAGGTCGTAGAAGGAACCGGACAAGATGAACCGGAAAAGACGACAGAAGAAAAAACAGAGAAAGAATCAAAGGAAGAAGCTGTTACCGAAAAACAGGAACAACAGAAACCGGAGAAAAAACAAAAAGAAGCTTCTGAGGAAGAAGCAGAGGAATAAAGGACGGCAAAATGAACACAGGTAAATTTCCAGAAATTTCATATAAGCGTGCAGTTTTAAAAAAGATGAGCAGTATTACGCAGAATATGAAACCGGGTGTGGAAGCCGCCACAATCAAGTTAGAAGACGTTACAATGGTAATGTCTTCTAATTGTATATTGGAATGGTTTTCCGGCTGCGAAGGATTTTATTTACAAAAAACAATCAATGCTTTAATGGAGCAGGGAGGAGTTCCGAAGGGAATTCAATTAGAATGGAATCTTCCTGAAAAATACGATGAACGCAATTTGGGAAAGAAAATGAGTAAGTTTAATCTGGAGGCAAAGCAGAGAAACCTTCCGATTTTACAATGCCGTGTATATAAAGGTAAAACGACTGATGCAATTCTCAATTTGACAGTAATCGGAATATCGAAGCGACAGTTTTCGCTAAAAGCAATTCAACCGGGAATGGACATTGTAATGGCGGGAACCGTAGGATGCGGAGCAACAGCACTTTTGAGTAGTATTTATGAAACAGAACTCCGTGAAAAGTTTCCGGCAACTTTTGTGAGAGAATGTCAGGAATTTTGGAAGATGCTTTCTATTGAGAAAGCGGTGGATATTGCAATGAAATATCCTCTAACGTATATTCATCAAGTGTCTGACGGAGGGGTGTTCGGTGCACTGTGGGAGCTGGGATCTGGTTGTGATCAGGGCGTGCAGGTGGATGTGAAAAAATTTCCGGTATGGCAACATAGTATTGAGGTGGCAGAATTTCTGGACGCGAATCCATATACAATTGAAGGAACGGGGGCGGTACTCTTTGTCTGTGAAGATGGCGAGGAACTTGTTCAGGAATTGCAAGAAAATAACATTATGTCCGGAGTGATTGGACAAATGACCGATAATAATGATAGAATAGTATCGAATGCTGACGAGAATCGATTCTTAGAACCACCACGTGGGGATGGAATTTATGAGTTGCTTCAGAAGCATTCGCAAAAATAAAAGAAAAAGGAGATTGGCAATGAGAGAAGAAATTTTACGTTTAATTGAAAAGAATGCAAGAATCGACTTGAAAGAAGCGGCGATTCTGTTGGGAAAAACAGAGGCGGAGGTTGCCAATGCCATCGCGGAAATGGAAAAAGAAAACATTATCTGCGGATATTATACGATGATTGATTGGGATAAAACCAGTGAAGACAGAGTAACCGCATTGATTGAAGTTCGCGTAACTCCACAGAGAGGTAGTGGATTTGATGATATTGCGGATAGAATCATGAAATACGATGAAGTAAAGGCAGTTTACCTGATGTCCGGTGGATTTGACTTTACCGTAATGATAGAAGAAAAAACAATGAAAGAAATCGCTCAGTTTGTAACAAACAAACTTTCTACATTGGATTCAATTTTAAATACAGCAACACATTTCATTTTGAAAAAGTACAAAGACTACGGTACTGTGCTTGCTGATACTGAAGAAAGGATTCTGGTGACACCATAATGAGAGATCCATTATCACAAACAATAAAAGATATTAAACCGTCAGGGATTCGAAAGTTTTTTGATATTGTAAGCGAAATGAAAGATGCAATATCTTTGGGCGTGGGCGAGCCTGATTTTGATACACCTTGGCATATCCGTGAGGAAGGAATTTATTCCCTGGAAAAGGGACGTACATTCTATACTTCCAATGCGGGATTGAAAGAATTAAAGGTTGAAGTTTGTAATTATTTAAAAAGAAAACAGGGATTAGAATATGATTACAATAATGAAGTTATGATTACAGTAGGCGGAAGTGAGGCAATTGACATTGCATTTCGTGCCATGTTGGATCCGGGTGATGAAGTGTTGATTCCGGAACCATGTTATGTGTCTTATGTTCCTTGCGTGGAATTGACCCATGCAGTTCCTGTGACGATTCCGTTAAAGGAAGAAAATCAGTTCCGTCTCACAAAAGAAGAAGTGCTGGAAAAACTGACTGATAAAACAAAAATTTTGGTTCTTCCGTTCCCAAACAATCCTACCGGAGCAATTATGGAACGAAAAGATTTGGAAGCGATTGCAGAAGTTTGTGTTGAACATGATTTGTATGTGCTTTCCGATGAAATCTATGCAGAACTTACATATAAAGGGGAACATACCTCTATTGCACAGCTGCCGGGGATGAAGGAAAGAACAATTCTGATTAACGGATTTTCGAAGGCTTTTGCTATGACCGGTTGGAGACTTGGATTCGCAGCAGCACCTGCAGTGATTATGGAACAGATGATTAAAATCCATCAGTTTGCCATTATGTGTGCACCGACTACCAGTCAGTATGCAGCAGTTGAAGCATTAAAGCACGGAGATAAGGATATACAGGCAATGCGTGAATCTTACAATCAGAGAAGACGTTATTTGATTCATGAATTTCGGGATATGGGACTGGATTGTTTTGAACCGTATGGGGCATTTTATGTATTCCCGAGCATTAAGAAATTTGGTTTAACTTCCGAAGAATTTGCCACAAGACTTCTTCAGGAAGAAAAGGTTGCGGTAGTACCGGGAACAGCCTTTGGAGATTGTGGAGAAGGATTTTTAAGAATCTCTTATGCATATTCTTTGGATAATTTAAAAATAGCTCTGGGCAGAGTTCGTAATTTCGTAGAACGTCTGCAACAGGAACAGAAATAAAATTCAAAAGTCCTCTTCCATTGGCGAAGAGGATTTTTTGCGTTCTGTAGAACGTTTCAAAGCAACTTCGCAGTTCAATATTATTAGAAGTTATGATAAAATTATGAGTAAGAGACGAGGTACGGAAATGGAGGTGAAATAATGAACGGAAAAGATGTATTAAAAAGGAACGGAAGATGTTGGAATGTTGGTTTCAAAAGTGTTTTGACATTCGCAGTGGTATTGCTGTTTGGTTCGGGAGTGAGCGCACAGGCGAAAACTATTACAATTAAATCGCCGGAAGATTTGCGGGACATTAATTGGGCGAATAAAGGATTTGGTCCCGGAAATACTTATGTAATTGGAAACGATATGACATTAGGGGATGGAGAATATGCGACCTGCCGCCTTACAAGAGGAAAGTTTGTGATTGATTTCAATGGACATACCGTGCAAAATGCAAATAATAAGTTGGGAACATTCTCGATTTCCGGAGCAGATGTAACTTTAAAAGACAGTAAAGTAAGTTCTTCGAAGCCGAGCGTTCGTTCTTACGGGGCTGGAGCCATCGATATGACCGGAGGAAAATTGACAATATATAGTGGAAACTATCTGGGAGTCAGTAACGGAACAAACAATCCGACGGCATTACATGTAGGAGGCGGAACTTGCGTTGTAAATGGCGGATTTTTCTATGGTGACACAATTGGAAGTGACTGCTCTCAGGGAACGATGTATGTGAATGGAGGAACATTCCAGACCGGATATATGTTTGCGTTGGGAGATTTGGGAAACGGAAAAATTAAAATTTCTAAGGCAAACTTTATCTCAGGAACCACAACGTATGGTTATCATTTTGCTATCGGTGGATATGCACCAAATGCGCAGACATATGATTTTAATCGATGGCTTGCCAGCGGTTCATCCTTCTCGACTCAATTCCAAACCGGATATTGGAATATGCAGTCGTCAGTGTTGGCATATCCTTATGCATATAATTTTTATGCAGTGGCTTACGAGACACCAAAACTTGCAGTCACAAGTACTGTGAAGAAACCGGGTGCAACGAGAATCAAAAAAATTAAATCGAAAAGTAAGAAATTGAAGGTTTCCTGGAAAAAACAATCAGGAATTTCCGGATATCAATTACAGATTGCGACCAACAAAAAATTCACAAAAAACAGAAAACAGGAAAATGTAAAAGCAACAGCATCTGCAAAGACATTCAAAAAATTAAAAGCAAAGAAAAAATATTATGTACGCATTAGAACATATCGAAACTTCAATGGAACTACACTATATTCTAATTGGAGTTCGACAAAAGCAAAGAAAACCAAATAAAGAGAAGAGGAGGATTAATGTATGAGGAAAATAGCAGCATATTTATTGTCAATAATTCTTGCGACTTCTATGGCTGTAGAATGGCCGGGAATGTTAAAAGCAGCAACATTGAGCGAAAAGGAAAATAATGATTCTTTTGGTGATGCGGAATTGATTACTTTGGGAAATACAGTCAACGGACGGACAGATCAAAGTTTTGACTTTGATTATTATAAATTCATATCCAATGAAGATGGAAAAATAAATATTAATTTTATTAACGTTGAACCAAATGAAACGGCTCAGCATGGAATATGGTCAATATTTCTTTACGGACCGAATAAGGAAGAAATCGGAATGACAACGGTAGATTTGGTAACAAAAGAGACTGTAGTGCTTCCATTTATTGGCGCAAAAGCCGGAAATTATTATTATATGTTGGTTTATCCGGGACCGAGATTTGCCAGTGGGCATTCATATCAAATTAAAACCTCTTTCACAAAAGGAAAATATTATGAGAAAGAGGCTAATAATACGGAAGCTTCTGCAGGAAAATTGATTCTTGCACATGATTATGTTGGAACGATTGGCGGAGATTTTTTGGATGGAGATAGTAACGAATGCTATGACAAAGACTATTATCATATTAAAGCGCCTGCAAAAGGAACCGTGACAATTAACTTCAAGCATAAAAAGAAAATCGGAAAATTTGATTATAGCGGTTGGCGTGTAGGATTATATCAGCATTATAACGGTGGAAATCGCAGCCTTAGAGAAAACAATGTAAAATTAAATTCGGCTGGTGATTTCAAATTATATAATGGAACAATGGACAAGGGCGCAGATTTGTGGTTGAATGTAAAGAGTCTTCAGGATTCTTCTTTGACAAGTGGATATTATTCTTATGTGCCAAGTGACATCCTAGGGGAACCATATACGATTTCGACAAAATTTGTGTTGGCTGCTAAACCAAGGGTAAAAACAAAATCCAAGAAAAATGCCATTACACTGACGGCAAAGAAACTGTCTGATGTATCCGGATACGAAGTGGAAATGAAGAATGGCAAAAAGTTTAAAAAACTTGGAACAGTGAAAAAGGCAACACTGAAGTATACGAAGAAAGGATTGAAGAAGAATAAGAAGTATACATTTCGTGTGCGCGCGTTCCTAAAAGCAGACGATACGAAATATTACGGTAATTGGGTAACGGTTACAGCAAAGACAAAGAAAAAGTAATCGGGGCTTGCAGAAAATAAAGGACAGAGAGAGGAATAGAAATGAACATTGTATTATTAGAACCGGAGATTCCACAGAATACCGGAAACATTGGAAGAACCTGTTGTGCCACAGGTACAAAGTTGCACTTGATTGAGCCAATGGGATTTCGAATTAACGAGAAAAATCTGAAACGAGCAGGAATGGATTACTGGGATCAATTGGATGTGACTATTTATGACAGCTATCAGGATTTCCTGGAACAAAATCCTAATGCAAAAATCTGGTATGCTACTACAAAAGCTCCAAACAGATATTGTGATGTTTCTTTTGGTGAAAATGATTACATTATGTTTGGGAAAGAAAGTGCCGGTATTCCGGAAGAAATTCTGGTGGAAAATAAGGAGCGTTGTATCCGTATTCCAATGAATCCGGAAATTCGTTCGCTGAATTTGGCAAACTCCGTGGCAATTGTCCTTTATGAAGGATTAAGACAAAATGATTTTTCTGGAATGCAAATGGAAGGACATTTGCATCGCCTGGAATGGGAAGATTAAAGATTCTAAAAAAAGACCAGTATTGGCTTTTGCCAGTGCTGGTCTTCTTTTGTCTTCAATGGAACTTCTGTAATTTTTCTACTGTACCCTAGATTTCGTCAAAAGTAGTAAAAGCAGGGTACACTTCAAATATTTATAGAATAGTAACTTTCTTTTTATCTATCTGAATGATTTTTTCATCTCTCATTTTCCCTAATTCACGACTAAGGGCACTGCGATCTACGGAAAGGTAGTCGGCCAGAGCACTAATGGTGAATGGAAGAATGAAAGTGTTGGAATTATTTTGGGAAGCAAGAATTTCGAAATAAGTCAAAACTCTGTCGCGAATGGTCCGCTGACTTAAAACTTCCAGGTGCTCGCAGATGCTTTGAGTCTTTTCGGAAATCATCATCAGAATGTTATTAACCAACTGACTGTGATGTGGACATGCTCTGGAACAGCGTTTTACGATGTGATCAAAATCAATATACCGTATTTCACAATCGGTTACGGCTTCCACGGTGATATTTTCCTTGCCGGCATAATAATAGAAAAGCTGACCGAAGATTTCTCCTGTGGTCAGGTGTTCCAAAATTGTCCGGGTTCCGGATTCATTGTTGTGAATCACGCAGGCCTCTCCTTTTTCCAAAATTCCGATGCCCTTATCATCCTCGTCGTAAAACAGAATGATTTCACCGGCATGGTATGTTTGGGTGAAGGTATTAAAGCATTGTAGCATTTCCTGCTGTTGAGATTCTTCTATATTATAGAATAAATTGTTTTCCGTGATTTTCATAAAAACTCCTTTGCTCTTATAGTCCTATAACTGTCCTTAGTATAACAAATTTATAACGTTGTTGCAATTGCAACAGATTTATAAAAAGAAAAGT
Organism: Eubacterium sp.; assembly: GCA_024697845.1. GTDB lineage: Bacteria > Bacillota > Clostridia > Lachnospirales > Lachnospiraceae > Eubacterium_G. The sequence goes on from JAILRZ010000019.1 coordinate 26,479, forward strand.
CATAAAATCAAATTAGTTAAAAAACTATCATTCTATCCGTTGCAAAACAAATCATAAAGTGTTATATTTATCACGGTTAGTGAAAATGGCTACGTATGTGTAGTGGTGCCCTCAATTTGAGAGTGACATAAATGTTTCCACTAAAGCAAATAATAAAGGAGGTACATTTATGGATACAATTACATGCATTAAGACAAGAAGAAGTGTTAGAAAATATACGGATGAAAAAGTTTCTAAAGAGTTAATTGAGGAACTTGTTGCAGCGGCCACGTATGCACCTTCTTGGAAAAATTCACAAACTACCCGTTATATTGCCATAACAGACCCGGAAACTAAGAATCGTATTTCCAAAGAATGTTGTGCGGAACATAATCAGTCAATTATTGACGGGGCTTCCGCTTTGATTGCAACATTGATTGTGGACAAGCGTTCCGGTTTCGAAAGAGATGGTAGTTATTCAACTATCAGAGAGGATAACTGGCAGGCCTTTGACAATGGGATTGCTACACAGACTTTGTGTTTGGCAGCTCATGAAAAAGGTTTAGGAACAGTCATTATGGGTCTTTATGATATAGACAAGGCGCAGGAAATTCTTCAGGTTCCTGAAGGACAGCTTTTGATGGCGCTGGTTGCTGTTGGATATCCGGCAGATGAACCGATGGCTCCAAAGAGAAAAAGCGTGGAAGACCTTCTTACGTTTTGTTAGTTACTAATCGTATAATGGTTACTTTGTTATAAGGTAATCGTTTACTATATTCGCGACCGATGAACCATGAGAATCCCTTGTGAATTCATTTGGCGAATGTCGCGGCAGTTGGATAGGTATTATCCAATCAGAGCTTTACTTTACATTTATATTTTTAGGAGGAAGAAAAAATGAGAGAAGAGTGGACAGGATTTGTCGGCGGTGCTTGGCAGAAAGAAGTAAACGTCAGAGATTTTATCCAGAAGAACTACACACCATATGATGGAGATGGTAGTTTCTTAGCAGGCCCTACACAGGCAACAACAGATTTATGGAATCAGGTACTTGACCTTCAGAAGAAGGAAAGAGAAGCTGGTGGTGTTCTTGATATGGATACAAAGGTTGTTCAGACAATCACATCACACGGTGCCGGATATTTAGATAAGGATAAGGAAACAATCGTTGGTTTCCAGACAGATGCACCTTTCAAGAGAGGACTTCAGGTTAACGGTGGTATCCGTATGGCAATGAAGGCTTGTTCAGACAATGGTTATGAAGTAGATCCAGAAGTAGTTGATTTCTACACAAACTACAGAAAGACTCATAACGCAGGTGTATTTGATGCTTACACACCAGAAATCAGAACATGTCGTTCAAACCATATCGTAACTGGTCTTCCAGATGCTTACGGACGTGGACGTATCATCGGTGACTACAGAAGAGTTGCTCTTTATGGTATTGATGCGTTAATCGAAGATAAGAAGGCTCAGAAGGCTGGAACAGACCTTATGACAATGACACCAAGTGTTATTCGTGATAGAGAAGAATATTCTGAACAGATCAGAGCACTTCAGGAATTAAAGCAGTTAGGTGAAATCTACGGATTTGACATTTCAAGACCTGCTCAGAACGTACAGGAAGCTATTCAGTGGATGTACTTAGGATATCTTGCAGCAGTTAAGGAACAGAATGGTGCAGCTATGTCTCTTGGACGTACATCTACATTCATCGACTGTTTCGCTGAGAGAGATTTAGCAAACGGAACATTTACAGAAGAACAGATTCAGGAATTCGTTGATCACTTCATCATGAAGTTAAGATGCGTTAAGTTCGCAAGAACACCTGAATACAACCAGATTTTCGCTGGTGATCCAGTTTGGGTTACAGAATCAGTCGGTGGTGTTGGTATTGACGGACGTCACATGGTTACAAAGATGTCATTCAGATATCTTCATACATTAGAAAACTTAGGATCTGCTCCAGAACCAAACCTTACAGTTCTTTGGTCTACAAGACTTCCTGAAGCATTCAAGAAGTTCTGTGCTAAGTTATCTATCGAATACTCTTCAATGCAGTACGAAAACGATGACTTAATGAGAGTTACACATGGTGATGACTACGGTATCGCATGTTGTGTATCTTCAATGAGAATTGGTAAAGAAATGCAGTTCTTCGGAGCTAGAGCAAACCTTGCTAAGTGTTTACTTTACGCTATCAACGGTGGTGTGGATGAAAAGACTAAGGTTCAGGTAGGACCTAAGTACAGACCAATCACAGCTGATGTACTTGATTACAATGAAGTTATGGAAAAATATGATGACATGATGAAGTGGTTAGCTAGAGTTTATGTTAGCGCATTAAACTGCATCCACTACATGCATGACAAATATTCTTATGAAAGAATTCAGATGGCATTACATGATGCTAAGGTTACAAGATGGTTCGCAACAGGTATCGCTGGTCTTTCAGTAGTTGCTGACTCACTTTCAGCTATCAAGTATGCAGAAGTTAAATGTATCAGAGATGAAGACGGAGTAGTTGTTGACTTCGAAACTACTGGAGAATTCCCTAAATATGGTAACGATGATGACAGAGTTGATGATATCGCTGTAGAAATCGTTAACAAGTTCATGGGATACTTAAAGCGCGTTGTGGAATTTGTGCGCGAAAAATCCCCGGACGCGTTTAT
>JAILRZ010000108.1 GCA_024697845.1 Eubacterium sp.
ATTATGCATAGTGAATCAAAATATTTATTAAATGTTTTAAAATCATTCATACACAACCAACCCCCAGGTTCTTTCAAAGGTAATTGGAAGAACCTTATTCGTCTTGCCGGGGGACATTCCGTCACCAGTATCTTAGGTTATATGGTTATGAATTATCCTGACGAGTTCAATCAGGAGTACGCAGCGCTTCTTCGCAATCAATGCTTGGAATCCATTGGCGTTTATTCTCAAAAAGCAGAGTGTATGAAGGTTCTAATAGAGCAGATGAACGAAAAGGAAATTGACCATTTGCTGTTCAAGGGATTTGTCATTAGGGATTATTATCCGGTGCCGGAACTTCGCACTTTTGGTGACATTGATTTCCTGATTCCGATGAAAGACCGCGAAAAGAGCGATTTATTGATGATCGAAAATGGATTTAGACGGGAAACGGATTGGGAGCCGGTATATAGCTACCGCAAAGGGTTGGAGCATTATGAGATTCACACGGATGTCATGGAGGTTGATGTATCCTTGAAGGCGGATTATAAGGAATACTTCAGCCATACATGGGAACGGGCTAAGGCTTTGGAAGGGCATACCTATGTACTTTCTCCGGAGGATCACCTGATTTATATGCTGACCCATATTGCAAAGCATATTAATGGATCCGGAGCGGGAATCCGGATGTACCTTGACGTGGCGGTCTATCTTAAACATTTTGAAGGAAAACTTGATTGCAATTATTTGCAACAGGAGTTTAGAAAGCTTGCTTTTGAGACTTTTTCCAATATGGTGTTTTCCATAGTTCAGAAATATTTTGAAGTGGACAGCCCAATTCCGCTACAAAAAATTGAAGAAACAACATTGGCGGATTTTATGGAATTTACGATGGCCGGCGGAACTTTTGGTGGTATTGGACGAGATGCAGGCTTGGATTCATTGAAGAAAAATGCTTTGAAAGATGGAAATGTATCAAGGGGAAAAACATTGCGTACCCGTCTTTTCCCAGCCGCAAAAACAATTGAAAAACGGTACACTTACTTGCAGGGAAAGCCTTGGCTTCTTCCTATTGCATGGGTACATCGATTTTTTAAAACAAGAGCTACCTGGGGAGCGCATTCCAAGGAAGCTAAGAGCATTATGAGTACGGAAAAGGAGAAGGTTGAAAAACTGCAAAGGCTGCAAAGAGAAATTGGATTATAAAATCACATAAAGTTTGTATTGGCAAATTGATCCGAAAGTAATAATCTATTCACATCCGTTATGGGAAACAATTCTATCTGAGTCCGTGAGTGGTGAATGGAGGGTGGATTATATGTATTACGAGCTGAAGATGAAAGAGCATGAAGAAATCGGCGAAAAGCGCGGCGAAGATAAATAACAAAAGATACAGAGTAATCACTTCGGTGGTTACTTTTTTTTCGCTCATAATATGACAAAATCCCTAATAAAAATATTTTTTCTAAAAAATCGACCTTATTCAAAAAAAAACAGTACCCTGCCTGAAAAAAATTAAACAAAAGAAAAATGGGAAAATCGAGGAAATAAAGGGATTATTTAAGGGCGATTATACAGTTTCCACAAAATTCGGCAAAACAGACTGAAATTCCCATTTCGCATTGATAAAAACGGTTTTATTTTATAAAATTTTAAGTGAAAAATCATATGAAGATTTTACACCTTTTTGTAAGATTACTATCTGTAAAGCTTGCTCCTTCAATGATAAAATCCAGACAACAATAAAAATGTTGAACGACAAATAAGGAGGAGAAAGATGAGAAAGTTTAACAAATTTTTGTCAATTGCCTTATCAGTTGCAATGGTTGCAACAATGGCAGTTGGATGTGGAAACTCAGAGGCTAAATCAAGTGGTGGTGGAAAAACTGCTGACGGAAAGGTAACAATCAAATTGTTCTCGAACTTAACTGATCGTAAGAACGGCCAGGGATTAGTAGAACAGATGATTATCGATGAGTACGAAAAAGAAAATCCAAATGTAACAATCGAAGTTGAAGCTTTAGACGAAGAAGCTTATAAGACAAAGTTCAAGGCTTATTCAATGTCAGGAATGCCTGATGTTGTAAGTATCTGGGGACAGCCGGCATTCTTGGATGAAGTTGTAGAAGCAGGCGTTCTTGCTGAATTGAACCAGGATGACTACAAAGATTACAAATTCGTAGAAGGCTCATTAAATGGATATACATACGACGGAAAATTATATGGACTTCCAAGAAATACTGATATCGGTGTATTCTACTACAACCAGAAGATGTTCGAAGACAATGGTTGGGAAGTTCCAAAGACATATGATGAATTATTAGAATTAGCAAAGAAGATTAACGACAAGGGTATTGTTCCTGTTGCTATGGACGGTGGAGACGGATGGCCACTTTGCTGCTACCTTGCAGACGTTCTTTTCAAGATTACAGGAACAGATTACTTAAATACTGTTAGTGAAGCAATGAAGTCAGGAAACTTCGATACACCTGAAATGAAGCAGGCTGCTCAGTTATTAAAGGATGCAGCTGATGCAAACTTATTCCAGAAGGGATATGATACTCAGGATTACGGTGCAGCAATGAACTTATTCACAAACGGACAGGCAGCAATGTTCTACATGGGTAGCTGGGAAACATCTATGGCAACAAACGAAGACATCAAAGAAGAAATTCGTACTAACATCAGAGTCTTCACAATGCCAACTGTAGAAGGTGGAAAAGCTTCAGCTACTGACATTTCAGCTTGGAATGGTGGTGGATATGCAGTTAACGGAAAGTCAGAAGTTAAAGATGAAGCAATCAAATTCTTAAACTTCATGTATCAGCCAGACAAATTGTCTAAGTATGGATGGGAAAATGGTGTTGGACTTTCAGCACAGGATCAGAGCTCATACATGACAGGAGACGAAACAGAACTTCAGAAACAGATTGTTGATATCTTAAGCAAATCAACAAACCTTTCTGGTACACCAATTAACGATTTGGGAACCTCTGCATTCAAGACAAGTATTGAAAGCGAAATCCAGAGTGTTTGCAATGGAAGTAAGAGTGTAGATGATTTTCTTAAAGCAATTGGCGAGGCTTGTAAATAATTAGAACTATGGAAAATCAATACGGCCGCCGGATTATTTCGGCGGCCTTTTTTAGAAGGAGTTTGGAATGAAAAAATTGTATAGCAATAAACTGGTAATTCTCAGTTTGATTTTACCGGGACTGTTGTTGTTTGTCTTTGCAATTCTTGCGCCAATTGTGCTGAGTATCTATTACGGTTTTACGGACTACACCGGTATGGGCGATTTCAATATGATTGGCTGGGAAAACTATAAAACTCTGCTTCATGATGAAGTCTTTATGACATCTCTTAGAAACTCATTACTTCTGGCAATTGGATTTATTTGCATTCAGCATCCGATTGCAATGATTGTGGCAGCTGTTTTAGATAAATTAGGTGGAAAAGCGGAAAGTTTTTTCCGATGTGTATACTTTATCCCAAATGTAATTTCCATCGCGGTTATTGCAAAGTTATGGGGATTTATTTATAACCCAAGTTTTGGTTTATTGAACAATATCATCAAAGCGTTTGGTGGTCGGGGAGATATTAATTGGTTAGATGAAAAAAATGCAATCTGGTCTGTGCTGATCGTTTTAATCTGGCATGGATTTGGATGGGGGATGTTAATTTATTATACGGGAATTAAGAATATTGATCCGGTTCTTTATGAAGCGGCTGCCATCGATGGGGCAAATCAGAGACAGACATTTTTAAGAGTGACTTTGCCGTTAATGAAACCGGTAATTCAGGTGAATGTAACTATGGCTGTTATTTCAGCGTTGAAACAGATGGAAACAGTATATTTGCTGACACAGGGTGGACCTGGAAACAGCACTCAGTTTGCAGCAAACTATTTATACCAGCAAGGTTTCACCGCTTACCGATACGGTTATGGAAATGCAATTGGTGTAATTTTCATTATTATCTGTTTGATTACAACCGTTGCACTGAATAAAGTATTTGAAGATCGTGACGAAGCAAAGCTTCGCCGGATGGAAAGAAAAAGAAATAAAGTAAGGAGGGTTGCATAGCATGAATCGAAAAGAAAAGACAAAGAAGAAGATTATGAAGCCTTTCCTTTGGTTGATTTTGATTGCCATTGCAGTAATCCAGATTTTTCCATTGATTTGGTTGCTGGATTTTTCGGTGGCAAGCAGTACGGAAATGTTTACCAGCGGTTTGCTGATTATTCCGGAAAAAATTCAGTGGGGTAATTATTCAAAGGCTTTCACTGACGGACATTTTTTATTATATTTAAAAAACAGTATTTTGATTAACTTTTTGGCAGTAGTATTGGTGATTATTGTTTCCATTATGGCAGGGTTCGCTTGTCGAAGAATGCGTTGGAAGCTCAGTGGATTTGTGAAAACTCTCCTTTTGATGGGGATGATGATTCCAATCCATGCAACATTACTACCGAATTACAAAATATATACGGAACTGGGATTGACGGATACCATGTGGGCGCTGTTAATTCCGTATGTCGCTTTTTCGCTCCCACAGGGATTGTTTTTGATGACCAGTTTTATCGAATCCATTCCAATTGAGTTAGAAGAAGCAGCAGTAATTGATGGCTGTGGCATTTACCGAATTATTTTTCAGGTAATTACGCCAATGTTAAAAACATCCATTGCTACAGTATCCATTATGACATTTTTGAATAACTGGAATGAATTTATGATGGCAAGAATTTACTTGAGTTCTGACACTTGGAAGACATTGCCGTTTTCTATCCTGGACTTTACAGGACAATACTCCTAAACTTATGCAATCCAGTTTGCCGTAATGGCCCTGACAGCAGCTCCGGCAATTATTGTTTATATTATATTAAACAAGCACATTACAAAGGGTGTGGCAATGGGTGCAGTTAAAGGATAAGATTCATGAAAAAGGTTAGGCAGTGGGTTCGAAAACTTAGTGTAAAGAAAAAATTAATTCTATATGGGTATTTATTTATCACACCTATTTTGGCAGGCGTTTGTGTGATTCTGTTGTTCCAAAATTATGACAAGGAATTGCAGGAAAAACTGGAGACGGATATTCGAAGTGTAAATACGCTGGCGGATAGCATTAATCTGTTGAAAGCAGATATGGAAAATTTTTCAACATATCTTTGTATCAATTCGCAGGTAAGAGAGTTATTGACGGAAGAGAATCCGGCTCAGAAAAATCAAAACGCAAGATTATGGTATGATGAAGCACCGATGCAGATGATTCAGGAAATGATGGCGTTAAAGGGTGATGTGCAGACAATGGCAATTTATCCGGAAAACGGCATTCAACCTTACCTGCGTTGTATGGATGGAAGTTCTTATGTGGCGGATTTGAAAAAAATCCGCCGCAGTGACACATACCGTGAAACCCTGGAAAGTGATAATGGAATGATTTGGAAAAGTATTCCAAAGGGGGCTGGCGAAACGTATCAGACCAATCGAAAGGAAAAAATTGGTCTTTACCGAAAAATCTATGATTTCCGCAAAAGAAAAGTAGTGGGATTTATTGTTGTTGGAGCCAATCAAAAGCCATACACGGACCTCTGCGAAAGTGGAATCAATAAGAATCAGGAAAGTGTTATTGTTCTGGACCGAAATAGTGGGGAACTTTTAAGAGTAGGGAAACTGAATCGGAAGGTGGAAAAGTATCTGACGGGAAAAGGATTTATTAGTGAAAATTATCGTACCCGGGAAACTCATTTCACCTATGATAATTACGAAATTATTTGTAATCAAATTGATAAAGATGCAAGCATTGTCTGCAAAGTAGTACCCCGTTACAGTATGCAGATGCAGATGCTTGATGTGGCGAATATGCCAATTGCCTTACTGCTTGGAATGCTGGTAGGGCTTTTGCCGGTTTTAATGATTATTTCAAAACTGGTTACTACGCCCCTGTATCATTTGAGTGTGGCAATTCAGAAATTCTCCAAGGGAGACTTTGAGCAGCAGATTGAAGTGACGACGGAGGATGAGTTAGGTGAAGTGACACGGTGCTTTAATAAAATGGTGTTGGATATTAAAGAGCTGATTAATGAGAATTATGTTATTCATCTTAAAGAACGGGAAAGCGAGTTGAATGCTTTGCAGGCTCAGATTAATCCGCACTTTTTATATAATACGCTGGATTCCTTGTACTGGCAGGCAACGGCGGTGGATCAGGAAGACCTGGCGGAAAGTATTATGGCATTATCGGATTTGTTTAAATTGGTATTGAATCGTGGTAACAGTCAGGTAACTGTCGCTCATGAATTTGAATTGATTTCCAAGTACCTGCAGATTCAGAAAATGCGTTTTGCAAAGCGCTTGAATTATGAAGTGCTGATGGATCCGAAAATTGAGAAAGTCTTCATTCCAAAACTGATTATTCAGCCGTTTGTGGAAAATGCAGTGGTTCATGGTTTGGAAAATATCAGTGAACCATGTACTTTGACGGTATTAGGAAAAAGAGATGATGAGTGGATTCATTTTGAAATTGTAGATACAGGAATTGGAATGACTTCAGAGCAGATTCAGGCAATCTGGCAGGAAGAAAAGGATAGTTACAAGAATCAGAGAATCGGAAGATATGCAATTAAGAACATCAAGGAAAGACTGACTTTACAGTACGGAGAAAACTTCCGACTGACCATTGACAGTGAGGTCGGAAAAGGAACGAAGGTTGTGTTGAGAATTCCATGGAATAAGGAGGGTGTGAATGAAATTATTAGTAGCAGATGATGAAGATACAATCAGAAAAGGCGTTGCAAAATATATTCGTCTTCATACGAACCGCTTCGATAAGGTTTATGAGGCGCAGACTGGTCAGGAAGCAATTGATTTGATTTTGAAATATCAGCCTGAGGTGGTATTATTGGATGTACAGATGCCAATTAAAACCGGAATTGATGTTATGAAAGAAATGACAAAGGCCGGGCTGAATCCAATTACAATTATTCTTAGCGGATATGATGAATTTCGTTTTGCTCAGCAGGCAATGAAATATGGGGCTACAGAATATTTGTTAAAGCCGATTCGTGCCAACGATATTTTAAATTGCATTCTGGAGCATACGAATGAAAAATATGGAGCGGAAGAAATTACTACTTCGTCAGAAAAGCAGACGCCGGTAACTTATTTGGTTAAAGAGGCGCAGGATTATATTGCAGAACATTATACAGAAAATCTTTCCCTAGCTTGTGTAGCGGATATTCTTGGTATTTCCAGTGGCTATCTTTCCACCATTTTTTCACAGAACTTAAATTGTGGTTTTGTAGATTATCTCAATAGTGTTCGAATTGACCGGGCGTGTTGCTATTTGGAACAGAATTATTTGAAAACCTACGAAGTGGCTTACAAGGTGGGATTTCATGATGAAAAATATTTTTCTAAGGTGTTCAAGCGAATTGTAGGAATGACTCCAAGGGAGTATCGTTTGCGCCAAATCTAAAAAAGAAGGAATGAAACAGAGCAGATGATTAAAGTTGATTTGATAACAGGTTTTTTAGGAGCGGGAAAGACCACCTTTCTCATTGAATACGCTCAAAAGATTTTAGCAGAAGGAAAAAAAGTTGCCATTATCGTAAACGATTATGGAGCAATTAATGTTGACCGGCTTTTGATTCATAAAGAATTGGGAGACCGGTGCCAAATCGAAATGGTTATTGGCGGAGATCGGGATTGTGGTCGGAGACGTCTTAAGACAAAATTAATTACCATGGCACTGGAGGGATATCAGCAGGTGTTGGTAGAACCTTCGGGATTGTTTGAGGCCGATGACTTTTTTGATTTGCTTTACGAGGAACCATTGGAACGTTGGTATGAAATGGGAAATGTTATAACCGTTGTTGAATGTTGTGAAAAACTAGTCTACTCTGATTATGCAAAATATATTTTAGCAAAACAAATTTCCAAAGCCGGGGCTATTGTGGCAAGCAAGATGGAACAGCCACAACAGCTTCAGAATATGAAAGTTTTTCTGGAAGACTTATCTCAAGAGTTTCATTGCAACTTAACAGAAATTCCGCTACACGGATGGAACAAAGGAAATCTTGATGATCAGACATTTCATGAACTCTGGAATAGTGGCTATGGCAGGAGAGAACCCGGAAAGGCTTTACAGAACAAGGAGCAAACATTTGAATCGCTATTTTTCTTTCATGTGGAAATATCCGGTGATGTGAAAAATGTGGTAGAGCAGCTGATGCAAAATCCTGAGGCTGGAAATATTTTCCGCTTGAAAGGCTTTTTGAAGCGAGGAGATGACTGGCTGGAAATTAATGCTACGAAAATGGACGTAAACATTACAAGAACTGCTGTTGGACAAGAGGTATTTATCGTAATTGGAGAAGGACTAAACCACGATGTGATTGCGAACTATTGGACCAGTTACATGAATGAATAAAAAGAAAACATCCCCCACGAAGCTTTCAGGAAGCTTTCGTGGGGGATGTTTGTTTGTGAAGGGAGGTCTTTAGCATTTTTTTGGGCGTTGTACCCTTGTTTTGGCTAAAAGTGTAATAAACAGGGTACACTTTGAAGATTTGTTTTTCTGGGCCGTACCCCGGTTTTCGGTAAAAGAGTGATAATCAGGGTACACTTTGAAGTCTTGTTTTTCCGGGCCGTACCCCGGTTTTGGCTAAAAATGTAATAAGCAGGGTACACTTTGAAGATTTGTTTTTCTGAAGTGTACCCCGGTTTTGACCAAAAATGTAATAAACAGGGTACACTTTGAAGATTTGTTTTTCTGAAGTGTACCCCGGTTTTGGCTAAAAATGTAATAAACAGGGTACACTTTGAAGTCTTGCTTTTCCGAGCTGTACCCCGGTTTTCGGTAAAAGAGTGATAAACAGGGTACACTTTGAAGACTTGTTTTTCCGGGCCGTACCCCGGTTTTCGGTAAAAGAGTGATAAACAGGGTACACTTTGAAGATTTGCTTTTCCGGGTCGTACCCCGGTTTTCGGTAAAAGAGTGATAAACAGGGTACACTTTGAAGATTTGTTTTTCTGAAGTGTACCCTGGTTTTGGCTAAAAATGTAATAAACAGGGTACACTTTGAAGATTTGTTTTTCCGGGCCGTACCCCGGTTTTCGGTAAAAGAGTGATAAACAGGGTACACTTTGAAGACTTGCTTTTCCGAGCTGTACCCCAGTTTTCGGTAAAAGAGTGATAAACAGGGTACACTTCGCAGCAACAATTTTTGCAGGTGTACCATAATAAGTGAGTGGATTGAAATGTTAAGGTACACTTGGCCCAAACAAGTCGGTCCAGGTGTACCGTGATGTGTGAAAAAAATGAGATGTTAAGGTAGATTTAGCTATATCAAGTCAGTCTAAGTAGATTGTGAGAAGCAATAAAACAGGCCTGTGCATGTTGGCACAGGCCTGTAAAACAAGATTTAATATGTTATTTCAGAATAGAGCGGATTACTTTTAGACAAAATTTGATGATATAAATAATGATGGGCAGTATTGCCTGTCATTTTTTTGTTTTGATATAAGTAATCTGCAAGATTGTAAAGGGTTAATTCATGAACGGCACCGTAAATAGTACTTCCGTCAGATAACGTTCCATAAGCACGCACATAAATTGGTGCTGTAAAGAATTTCTTGTTTAAGCTACCGTATTTCATTGTCATTAGATAACGAGTTGATCCGGAAACTGCATTGGTTTTCATCAGGGAATTATTCCAGTCTGCGGAGAAGGAATGAACCTGATTTTTGAAAGAAAATACAGCCGGATTGGAACCGGACAAAATCAATTCAGATGGATTTGCGTAATCTTTCAGACCAAATATTAATCCGATAGATTGAACAGATGAACAATCTCCCGAAGTAGAATAAACAGTGCGGAAACCTTCTAAGCTGGTGTTAATTTGGAATCCTTCTACATCTACAGCGGGTGGAATTCCCGTCGTAGTTTCCTCAACGGTCGTAGTTTCCTCAACAGTCGTAGTTTCCGGAACGGTTGTAGTTTCCTCAACGGTCGTGGTTTCCTCAACAGTCGTAGTTTCAGGAACGGTTGTAGTTTCCGGAACAGTAGTGGCTTCTCCCAGGATTTCCACTGGAATATTGAATTTCTCAGATTCCATGCCGTTCAAGACACCGGAAAGACTTAAGGTATGTTGTCCTGGGGTAAGACCAGTATAGGTATACTGTGCCAAAACAACATTTTCTAGAAATACACCGTCCAGGTATACATTATAGGTTTGGCCGTTTAATGGATTTCCCATTACAAAGGTTAAACTTCCGGGAGCAGTGCTTTCTGCCTGAACACCAAAAGGAACAACCGGTTGCTCCAAAACAGGTTCCGTCACGGGTTCAGTTTTCGGTTCGGTGGTAGGCGTCGTTGTGGTAACTTCTGCAGGATTAAAAGCTTTCCAAGTACCATTCTGATAAAGCCAGTTTTCGCTACCGTCCATTGCCAGGCCGGGTTGTTGGTCGGCAGGGTAACGGTTGGTAGAGTCACCGTAGAAAATAACCATTGGGTCGGTGAAGGAATCAGGAATTTGATATTTGTAATATCCTGTTTTGGAATCTAATGTCATTTGAATTCCAGGCCACTGGGCATTCACGTCGCCAGAAATCCTGTCGTAAGCATAGCAATATACCGTACTAGGCCATCCACTTGGTAAATCCAGGTATGCAGTATGGGTTGTCGTTGGGATGGCATTTTCCCAATCGTATACAACGGCAATTCCGCTACTTCCGACAGTTCCTGAAATCGTGGATGAAGTTACGGTAAATGTATTTCCGGTAATTTCGTCTGTATAAGTTCCCGGTTCTACAAGAGAACCACCGTTTGGAATGGACACGGCACCACTTCCGGAACCCATAGCAATGACAACCCCCTTTTCACGACAAACGGCTGCCACGTTGTTCGATGAAACGAAATATTCGCTTTGTCCCACCATAGCATTATGGAAATGATTGACAGCCGCAACTTCTGGACTCTTGAAGTGGGTGCTTCCTTTGCTACCTGCATAAATTTGAGTTTTTACAGCAGAGGACGGGCGGGAGAAGTACAAGGCCGTGGCAGATTGTCTGCTGGCTGCCATAGCGTATGCACGGTCAATGACATTTTGGGACATTTCGTTGGAATACCCGGATTCCTTGTCATTGGACCAGTTATCATGACTTTC
>JAILRZ010000161.1 GCA_024697845.1 Eubacterium sp.
TTGTACATAGAGTTTGCAAGATAGGTTCCCTTTCCATCTGTTACAACTCTTGACTGTGGAAGATCCGGAATATTATGAGTCACATGCTGATCCCCATTCTTATATTCATAAACCTTCATTTCATATATACTAAATCCGCTACCACTTTCAACTCTTGTAAATCCATACATTCTAACATAGCGAGCGTTGGCATATAGCTCAACGTTGGCAACATGGAATCCTGAACCTTTTGTTTCACGATATAATGTTGTCCAATTATTTCCGTCTGTAGAAACCTGGATATCATACATCTTTCCTGCATCAGACGCCCAGTCAATGATGACACGTCCGATGGTATAGTTTCTTCCAAGGTCAACAGTTAACCACTGGTTATCTGCTTCTCCGGAAGTCCAATATGTATTTTTATTTCCGTCTACCGCATTCTGTGCAAGAACGCTTGACTGATCAATTACTCCGTTACTATCATACATCCACCAGATGTCTCTTAAAGATGATGCTGATACATTTTTTCCTTCAGCAATGTTATTACCATAATCAACTGGTGGTTTTGTAATTCCGTTCAAACCATAGATTTCAAATTCATAAAGTGAATATCCATATGCCGGTAACTGTTTTTCTGTCATATATAATCTGACATATCTGGCACTGGTCTGTACATTTCGTTCTTCATTTCCTCCGGTACAGTTATTATTCGTATCAACAGTCGTCCAATTTTCCTCATCATTGGAAGTCTGAATACGATATTTCTTTGCATAAGCACCTTCCCAGTAAAGTTTTACCCCTGTAATCTGCGTTACTTTTCCTAAGTCTACATAAATCCATTCCTCTTGATTTCCCCATTCACTCTCCCAACGGGTTCCTAATGTTCCGTCAGCTACATACGCCGGATCACTGTTTCCTACACTGGAACTGGCATAAACCGTTCTGCCAGTTGAAACTACATACGGCGTGTCAGCTGCCATAACTGGCAGATTCTGTGCCGGTATCATACCGACAACCATAGCAGTCGCTAAAAACGTACTAAACGCTTTTTTCGCTTTGGTAAAAAATTTACCTTTTCTCATTTTCTTTCTCCTCCATTTTTTATAACTGCTTATTACTTCCTTCATTACCTTTCGTCAAAAAACGTAAAACACGTTTTGCATGCATTTTGACTTTTTTATAATGAAATATCCGAACCGTTTTGCATCTCGGACAAAATGCAAGAACATAATAAGATTAGAGATAAAAAATGTTTTTTACAAGATATGAACAATTTTGAAACGTTTTTGTTTATTTTTTTGTGCATTTTGTATAACTCGATTGCGTTTCAAAGGGGTCACCGTCATTTTTTTAGGTTATTTTTTTTTAAACAACGCTGACTTTTTTTCTTTGGAACGTTTTTATTGCAATAAAAGTGTTTTTATTGTTTTTCTGTAATTTTTTATCCTTTTCTATTTTGTCACAATATCTTGGGGGAATTGTTGTATTTTTTAATCGTCCCCCAAAAAATCTTTCAAAAAAAGAGCCTTTCAAAAAGATTTTTATCTCCTTTCCAAGCCGGAAGAAACCGGTATAAAAATCCTTTTTTTGGCTCTCTCTTTGTTCTAAATTTTATAGTCCTGATGTAAAGATTGCTCTTACTCTGGACACTTCCTGATCTGTAGCTTTTTCTGCCGGAATGTAATAGTTTTTCATTCTGGCAATTTCATATAATTCTTCCTGTGACATTTCACAATTATTTCGAAATGTCTTTAAGGTCTGCTTCAACTGTTTATTATCTGTCTGCGGAATCATTTCACCAAATTTTCCTAATTCGGCATTGATGGATTCCAAAGAATCCGTTACCATATATTTTTCTTGCATAATACTCTCCTTCTACTATCCTAAAAATCTCATCAATTCCTGCTTGTTATCCAATGCAGACTGAGCAGATTTATTAAAAAACTGCTGTAAGTTTTTGTCAGATGCTTTCTCTGCATATTCAGTCATCTTGTCATAGCTGGTTTCATAGCCGGTAATCAAATGTCTGATATTTTGTAATTCTAATTCTGTTAAATCTGTCATAACAACCTCCTAATTCTTTTTTACAGAAACAGTATGACCGGATTTTTATTTTTTATTCATTTTTTCAAAAGGAAAGTGCCCACCATTCAGTTTTAAACTGTCTGGTGAGCACACGTCCCTTTAAATTATTTATTTATAATTTTTTATTTACCATTTCAAATCAATGACCCATCTGGCTGCATTTCCGCATTCAACCAGAGTACTCTGATCTGCTACGTCATCATAACAGAAACCGTAAGCTTTTCCGCTGACAGAATGTCTGTGGAAGAATGCTGCATATTCATTAAAGATTTCATCGTTTGGATAGAACGTTGATGGTTTATACCATTTACTTGGATCTAATGCAATACCTCTTGTAAATGCTGCACAAAGTTGTGCTTCAATGGCTTTTTCACATTGAATATAACGTCCCTTCACATTATCATCCTCAATTGCATCTGTTTCAGGGCTTATGCGATTAAACGCACCTCTGCCTTCTAATACATCCTGCGTTGTCGGCTTATCGATATAATATTTTTGTCCTTCTGTTCCGGTGAAAATCATTCTATTTCCATGAACACGTCCGGTAAATTTACCTGCTTCAGAATCAATGAATAAATCTTCATTAGCATACTTGCTCCAGAAACGATTGATGTAATTATCATAGTAATCTCCGTACTGCTTTCCTTCACCGAAGGTTAATTTTGCTGGACACATAATACGTTCCTCTGTAATCAATGTACGGAATTTATCGGATACTTCATTATTGTATGCATTAAATATTTCTGCTCTTGTTCCAAGGTCTCCCACACAACGGTCATATCCGCCATATTCGTCTGTCAATCTTGTAATCATTGGGAAACTAAAGAAGTCTACACGGGTGGTGTTTCCATGGAATACAATTCCACCGTTGCGTGCTTCTGTAGTAAATTCAATGTATTCGAATAATGTATGGTAGTTTGCATCATCACGGTTGTTTGTATCCGGTCCTGCATATCCGATTTCTGCATCACTTCCGTTAAATGTGATATATACCGGCTCACCATAACTGATGTACATTCTTCCGGATTCAATTGCCGGAAGCTGAACTGCCTTATTGTCTGCCAATGTATGTACAATTTTCTGAGAATAACTTCTGCTTCCAATCATTCCGTCATTGTCAGAAAGATGTGCTTCAATCAAATTACCGTTTGCATCTACATATGCAATTTTATGAGTGATAGGATTTCTACCAACGACAATCCAGTAAATCTGATTATCTCTATACTGTCCACCGGTTTTGTTGTTCATCTGAAGAACAATTTTACCGTTCTGCTTCTGAATACTTTCGTCAATCACTGGCATATCTTCATATGGGAGCGCTGTCGTTTCTTCCGGAGCGGTTCCCTGTACAACAATTTCCTTTTCTACTCGATTTGATTCTGTATTGTTCTGTGGATTTACATGTGCAATTGATACCACATGTTTTCCTTCACTCTGTACCGGAATCGTGTAAACAGCTGCGGTTACCTTTGTTTTCTTTCGAACACCGTCTACATAAACATTAAAGCAGTTTGGTTCTGCATATCCCCATACAACGCTAATCATACCACTATCCGGATTACTCACTACAATCCCCTCCGGCTGAGAAATGGATGGATCGGTTGTGAAATTAATCGCTGTTGTTGGTGGCTGCGTCTGACCCTGTGTTGGTTCCTGTGTTGGTGCCTGTGTTGGTGCTTGCGTTGGTGCTTGCGTTGGTTCCTGTGTCTGAACCTGTGTTGGTTCCTGTGTTGCACCGGTTCCTTTTGCATTATAAACGCGAAGAATCGCCTTCACCTGACCGCCTGCTGTATATACAATGACTTCATTATCTTTCTTTGTAAAATCATTTACATTGAGGAAAATTCCTGCTCCTGCAACTTCTCCTGTATATGCTTTTCCATTTACGGTTACATTTCCGATGTCTGCATCTTTATAAGTTGTATAAATTGCTGTAATTGTATTTGGTTTCTGAATATTAACAACAGATGCTTCTCCCTGCATTACAACTACTTTAAATGTATTGGCTAATGCGCCTCCCTGGGCACCATCGCCTAAGAATTCTGCATTGGCATAAATATCTGTTCCACCAGCCTGAGTTGTTGGCTGTACAGTTGTTGGAGCCTGGGTTGGCTGCTGAGTTGGAGCCTGCGTTGCTGCCTGTGTTGTCTGTTGTGCCTGTGTTGGATTGTCAGTACCGTTTGTTACGACAAAATCAATGGTATTGATTGGAGATACCGCAGATTCTTTGTATGCCTGAACTCCGATTTTGTATGTACCGTTCTTTGTAAATAACGCTGCATCTAAATCCACGAAACTAAGAGTTACATCTGTAACTTTCTGGTTGTTTACATAAACATGATATCCTTCAACATTGTTACTTGTTGCCCATGCAAAGTGATATGGGAACGCTTCATTTCCTGCATAAGTAAATCCTACAACTGCATCCAATGTTGCAGTTCCTGCAGTAGTCTGTTCCAGTGTTGTGGCCTGAGCTTTAGTTGTAGCCTGAGCCTGTGTTGTAGGCTGTGTTGTTGTAGGCTGTGTTGTTGTAGGCTGTGTTGTTCCAGGCTGAACATCTCCGTTTCCTTTTGCATTGTAGACACGAAGAACTGCCTTTATCTGACCGCCTGTTGTATATACAACCACTTCATTATCTTTCTTTGTGAAATCATCTACATTGAGGAAAATTCCTGCCCCTGCAACTTCTCCTGTATATGCTTTTCCGTTTACGGTTACATTTCCGATATCTGCATCTTTGTAAGTTGTATAAATTGCTGTAATTGTATTTGGCTTCTGGACATTAACAACAGATGCCTCTCCCTGCATTACAACTACTTTGAATGTATTGGCTAATGCACCTCCCTGGGCACCATCGCCTAAGAATTCTGCATTGGCATAAATATCTGTTCCACCAGCCTGAGTTGTTGGCTGTACAGTTGTTGGAGCCTGTGTGGTAACTTCTTTTGTTGTCTGCTGTGCTGTTGTTACCTCTTTTGTTGTAGCCTGGGCTGTTGTTACCTCTTTTGTTGTAGCCTGAGCTGTTGTTACCTCTTTTGTTGTAGCCTGTGCTGTTGTTACTTCTTTTGTTGTAGCCTGAGCTGTTGTTACTTCTTTTGTTGTCTGAACTGCTACAACCTGATGTTCTATTGTTGCAATATCAGATACAAGATTTCCCTTGTAAGCCTGTACTCCGATTACGAATTTTCCGCCTGCAGCAAAGATAGATGCATCTAAATTCACACATCCGTCTGTTACATCCGTAATCTTATTTCCATTCACAAAAATATGGTATCCTTCAACATCATTTGCCTTTGCCCATGCAAAATAATGTGGAAGATTTTCATTTCCTGCATAAGATAAACCTTCTACATTTCCTAGTTTTGTAGAAGCAGCGGTTGTGACTTCTTTTGTAGTTGCCTGTGTACTTGTCTGTGTCTGTCCGCTTGTTGTCTGCTGACTCTGTGTTGTCGGCTGTACTCCTGAACCATTTCCGTTTTTATTGTATACACGAATGACTGCCTTCTGACTTCCATCCTGGTTTTTAATTACAACTTCATTATCTGCTTTTGTCAGATCATTTAAGTTAATGAATAAACCGGCACCTTCAACTTTTCCAGTACTTGCATTTCCGTTGATCCGTACCTCTCCGATGTTTGCATCCGGCATAATTACATGAATTGCTGTAATTCCCTGGAAGTTCTGAATATTATTCGGTGTAACATTGTCTCCGGATACTACAACAGCCTTATAAGTATTCGCTAATGCACCATCCTGTGCGCCATCGCCTAAAAATTGTGCATTTGCATAGATATTTGCTGCTGTAGCAGCTTCTGTTGTTGTCTGGGCTTTTGTGGTAGCCTGGGTGCTTGTTGTTGTTTGCGCTGCTGTTACCTCTTTTGTTGTAGCCTGAGCGCTTGTTGTATTTTGAACTTTCGTTGTTTCCACTGACTTGGTTGTTTGAACCGGTGCAGGTACAACACTCTTCTTCGTTGTTGTTTCCTGTTTCTTTGTTGTCTGTGGCCGAACCTTTTTCTTTGCTTTTACGATTACTTTACATTTTAGTTTTTTCTTTCCAACTTTTGCAATAACAGTTGTCTTTCCGGCTTTCACTGCCTTAATGACACCTTTTTTGGAAACTTTCGCTATTTTTTTGTTCTTAGATTTCCATTTGATTTTTACTCCCTTTGGAGCCTTCTTCACCTTAATCTTTTTCTTTTTCCCTACGGTTAAGGTTACTTTTTTCTTGCTGAGTTTCATTTTCTGTGCAGCACTGACATTCGCTTGTGTAAATGGCATCATAGACATCACTAAAACAAGCGTTAGCGCTACAGCCAACCCTTTTTTCAACTGTCTCATAATAATCTCCTTTTCAATTTTTTCTCAATTTCCCTGTGGGCTACGCCCGTAATCTTGATTATATCACACTTTTTTTCGACACCCTATATACAAACTAACGATTTTCACACTGTTTTTTTAGCAAAATCATCCAATTACCTCCCCCATAAATTACACTGGTCCCAAATTATCCAACAAAAAGACTCCCTTGTTGAAATCTGGAGCATAACGAATCCATATTTTCCACGGGAGTCTTCATATACATAATGGCTATTTATTTATTATAATGCTTTAAATGCTTCATCCAAATCTAAAAGAATATCATCAATATTCTCTGTTCCAATAGAAAGACGAATGGTATTTGGTTTAATGTTCTGAGCTAATAATTCTTCTTCTGTTGCCTGGCTATGTGTAGTTGTTGCAGGATGAATTACCAATGATTTTACATCAGCAACATTTGCAAGCAATGAGAATAACTGAAGATTATCAATAAACTTATGCGCTTCTTCCTGTCCGCCTTTGATTTCGAATGTAAAGATACTTGCCCCACCATTTGGGAAGTATTTTTCATACAACTCATGGTCCGGATGATCCGGAAGTGATGGATGGTTAACCTTGTCAACTAATGGATGGTTAGCAAGATATTCCACAACTTTCTTTGCATTTTCATTATGTCTTTCCAATCTTAAGGACAATGTTTCTGTTCCTTGTAATAACAAGAATGCATTGAATGGTGAAATTGCCGCACCGGTATCACGTAACAGAATTGCACGAATAAATGTTACGAACGCTGCTGGACCTGCTGCCTCGGTAAAACGAACTCCATGGTAGCTTGGATTTGGTTCAGAAATTCCAGGATATTTTCCACTGGCTGCCCAGTCAAATTTACCACCATCAACAATTACACCACCTAAGGATGTTCCATGTCCGCCAATAAATTTTGTTGCTGAATGAACCACGATATCTGCACCATGTTCTAACGGGCGGATAAAGTATGGGGTACCAAAAGTATTATCTACAACAACCGGAAGTCCATGCTTATGTGCAATTTCTGCAATCGCATCAATATTTGGAATATCACTGTTTGGATTTCCTAATGTTTCAAGATAAATTGCTTTTGTATTATCCTGAATTGCAGCTTCCACTTCTTCTAAGTTGTGTGCATCCACAAATGTTGTATCAATCCCATAAGTTGGTAAGGTGTGCGCTAAAAGATTTGCAGAACCACCATAAATAGTCTTCTGTGCCACGATGTGTTCTCCTGCTCCTGCCAACGCCTGAATTGTATAAGTAATTGCTGCGGCACCGGAAGCTACTGCGAGTCCGGCTACACCACCTTCTAATTTTGCTATTCTGTCTTCGAAAACTCCCTGGGTAGAGTTGGTAAGTCTTCCGTAAATGTTTCCTGCATCTGCAAGTCCGAATCTTGCTGCTGCATGAGCTGAATCTCTAAATACATAAGAGGTTGTCTGATAAATTGGAACTGCTCTGGCATCTGTTGCCGGATCCGGCTGTTCCTGTCCTACATGAATCTGTAATGTTTCAAATTTATAATTTCTTTCACTCATATCTAATAATCTCCTTATTCTTTCTTTTTTAGTTAAAGAGAGCGGTTGAGTAGTATCTGTCTCCTGAATCCGGGAGCAATGCTACAATTGTTTTTCCTTTGTTTTCCGGTCTCTTTGCCAACTGTGTTGCTGCATATAATGCCGCACCGGAAGAAATACCTACCAATACGCCTTCTTCTGCCGCAATCTTCTTTCCTGTTTCAAACGCATCTTCATTTGAAACCTTAATCACTTCGTCATATACTTTTGTATTCAATACATCCGGAACGAATCCTGCACCGATTCCCTGAATCTTGTGTGCTCCTGCCTTGCCTTCAGATAATACCGGGCTTGTTTCCGGTTCCACAGCAACAACCTGAACATTTGGGTTCTGTTCCTTTAAATATTCCCCTACACCAGTGATTGTTCCACCGGTTCCAACTCCGGCAACAAAAATATCAACGTTTCCATCTGTGTCATTCCAGATTTCCGGTCCGGTTGTTAACTTATGTGCTTTTGGATTTGCAGGGTTTACAAACTGGCCCAAAATAATAGCACCCGGTGTCTGTTCCTTAATTTCTTCTGCCTTTGCGATAGCGCCTTTCATTCCCTTTGTTCCATCAGTAAGAACCAATTCTGCACCATAGGCTTTCATAATATTTCTTCTTTCAACAGACATTGTTTCCGGAAGGGTAATTACTACACGGTATCCTTTTGCAGCTGCAATGGATGCAATACCAATTCCTGTGTTCCCTGAGGTTGGTTCAATAATTGTTCCACCTTCTTTTAATTCACCCTTTGCTTCTGCTTCTTCAATCATTGCAAGAGCAATACGGTCCTTTACAGATCCTGCCGGATTAAAGTATTCCAGTTTTACCAGGATTTCTGCTTCTGTAACGCCTTCCTTCGCTGAATAATTTGCAACCTTTACTAAAGGTGTTCCTCCAACTAATTCTGATGCATTATTTCTTATATTTGCCATTTTTAATTCTCCTTTTATTTCGATATCTGATTTGGACAACACATTCGAACGTCCATAACTATCTTATCACTTCCTTTATAATTACAACAGTATAATTTCATCATATGTCTGTTATAGTACGTTTTTGTCCTCATCACATCTACTCCTCAATTTATTTATTTCCTATCTGATTTATAGGATATATAGATATTACCATCCAATTCCTATAATGTCAATAGGTTTTACAATATTTTTTTCACCAGTTCAGCAAACCAAAAAAATCACCTTGAAAAGACTGCTTGCAGGCTTTTTCATAGGTGATTTTTTTGGGTTTCGCGGAGCGCCACATAAATGAGTAAAACACAGCTGCTCTGCAGCTGGTAAGCGACGCAGTCGCTGTTTTACGAATTTATGTGTGCTGAACTGTGTTCAGTGATTTATGCTGAACTGTGTTCAGTGATTTACGCTGAACTGTGTTCTTATTCTCCGATTTCCAAAATTGTTCCTCCTCCAAGAACAACATCTCCATCATACAATACAACAGACTGCCCTTTCGTGATGGCACGTTGTGGCTCATCAAACGCCACTTTTACTTCTCCGTTTTCCATCACAGTAACGGTGGCATCCGCCAGCGCCTGATGATATCTGGTTCTTCCCTGAACCTTGATTGGTTCCATTGGTGCTTCTCCTGAAATCCAATTGAAATCTCCGGCAATTAACGTGCTATGGAACAAATCTTTATTTCTTCCAATTACAACTTCGTTACTCTCAGGTTTGATTTCCAGAACATAATTCTTTCCTTCCCGTTTCACCTGAACTCCTTTTCGCTGTCCAACCGTATAACGGTAGTATCCCTGATGAGTCCCTACCACTTTTCCATTAATGTCCAGAAAATCTCCGGTTCCGACTTTTTCTCCGGTGTATCCTTCAATAAACTTCTTGTGGTTTCCGTCAGGAATGAAACAAATATCCTGACTATCATGCTTATGGGCATTCAGTAACCCTACCTGTTCTGCCTTTTCCCTGATTTCATCCTTTGTATATTCACCTAGCGGGAATTTTGTATGTGCCAACTGTTCCTGTGTCAGATGATATAACACGTAGCTCTGATCCTTTCCATCATCAATTCCCTTCATCAATTCATATTTCTTCGTTTTTTCGTTAAAACGAATTCGAGCATAATGACCGGTTACAATGAACTCACATCCCAGTTCTTTTGCCCGACGATATAATTCCGCAAATTTCAGATATCGATTACAATCAATACAAGGATTCGGCGTTCTACCATTCATATAGCTCTGTACAAATTTCTCGATAACCTTTTCATTAAATTCTGCTTTGAAATTAAATACATAATATGGAAATCCTACCTTAACTGCCACGCTTCTGGCATCTTCCACATCACTTAAGGAACAACATGTTTTTTCATGTTCCATTTGAATATCTTCATTGTCATACAATTTCATTGTGACACCGATGGGATCATACCCCTGTTCTTTCATTAGCACAGCGGCCACACTACTGTCTACTCCGCCACTCATTGCAATTAACGCTTTACTCATAATATCCTCCTTCAATTGTCCCCCTGATACAAAATGAGAGAAACACCCACTTATGTTTCTCTCGTTTCTCAAACTCTGTTCTAATCTCCTAAGCGAATCATTTCGTCAATACATTTCTTCGCTGCTGTTCTCAATTCTTCATCTAGTTCTATCTCTTCTCCCCCCATACCCTTACAGCAATTTAATACGTCTACCAACGTAGTCAACTTCATGTTCGGGCAAATACATTCCTTGGACAACGCATAAAACTGCTTATCCGGACATTCCATCTGCAAATGTGTTTTGATGCTGTTCTCTGTACCAATAATGAATTCTTT
>JAILRZ010000177.1 GCA_024697845.1 Eubacterium sp.
AACATTCTGGCTTTCACATAACCAGGCAAATGACAAATAAGTCTTGTTAGAAGGTAATGTAATCTTTAAACGACCAATACCATCATTATGTGTAGTATCCTGTGTTCCTAAGTGATCTACTGTTGAGTTCTCAGGCATATATAATGCATAGTACTGATATGCTGAAGCAGGATATCCGTTAACCGCACTGGTAATATCATTTGCTCTGAAAACAATCATCTTCACGCCATTGTAATTCTGTTCATAAACAATTTCACTTGGGAAAGTTACTCTTAATTTTTCTAAGTAAAAAATATTACTGTTGGATAATTCAAAATAAGAGAACGGACTCCCATGAGACATAATTGTCTTCATGCTCTGATTGCTATTGCTTGGATTCTTGCAAACAGATGTATAGGTCCAATCGGATGAATCATCGATATTGCACTGTGTACTTGTCCAGTTTGGAGAAAGTTTGAAATCACATAATGTATCATTATCTAAACTGTTATATGCAGAAACATTTGCAGGATAAACCTTATCCCCTTCTTTTCTTGTGGCAATACTGAGCATTGAGGCTTTTGTCACACGCAAACCATCTTCTTTCATCAAATAACAAAGCGGAAATGCATAAGCACTACCGGATAATTCTTTATTAATTCTATTTCCTGAAAGACACCACAAATAGTTTGTCGCCCAGTCTGTTGTATCAATTGCCGGATGACTGTTGTTGTAATTATCTGTGGTAAAACGATAAGTTCCCTGGTTAGCATAGGTAGGAAGCTTTGATACAAGGTTATCGTTACATCCGATACCTATACTTCCACTTCCAATGTTTTGAGTTGAATTCGCTGCAGCCTGTACTTCAGCAACACCGTCTTTCTTTAATGAGACATTCGATAATGTCATCACAGACAACATTGCAACGGACATAGTTACAGCCACTGCACTTCTAAAAAATCTTTTCAACATAAATCTCCTCCATTCAATTTTTTGATTTTTCTCCCATAGTTGTATCAATTTTATCATAGAGATATGTTGATTATTAGTGTTCGTTTTTCGAAAAAGGTGCACTTTTTTTAACTCCAAAAAATCGACCCTGTTTCTGAATTTTCAGAAACAGAGCCGATTTTCATTACTGAGCACTTTTAATCTGTAACTCTTCCTCTTTATTTTTCACTTTTATCTTCTTATTTTTCTTCATGGAACTCATATAAGACTTTGCTTCATCTACAGTTGAAACATCCGGCTCCATAACATAGGAATAAGCATTTGGTACTGAATATGTAGTTGCTTTTGTACCGTATCCACTCACACTATACTGCATAATCTTCCATTTAATTCCTTCATCAATCTGGAAATTCACCAGTTTCTTAATATCTTTTTTACCCATATTTGTTTGGAAACTTTCCGCCACGGAACGCATAATATCATCATATCTTCTAAGAAGTGTAGATGACATACATTTCTTAATCACTGCTTCAATTACAACCATCTGATTCTTTCCACGTTGACGGTCTCCATCTGCAAAAGATTTTCTTTCTCTGGCAAACCAAATAGCACGGTTTCCGGGAACATCAGGATTCATCCCTTCATAAAACTGACATCCATGGGTATAAAATGTATAATCAGATTTCAAATCAACTCCTCCCAATGCATCAATAATATTGACAAAACCAGTGAAGTTCATTCGAACAAAATAATCAATTTTAATACCATATAACTGTTCTAGTGTCTCAATGGAAACATCAATTCCATAATTTCCTGCATGGGTTAATTTATCTTTGGAACCATCTGAAATCGAAAGTGGCACATAATAATCTCTTGGTGTAGAAACCAATAATATCTGATGAGTCACTGGATTCACAGTCATAATTATATTAACATCACTTCTACTCTTTGTAGTTACATCACCTTCAACATCAATACCACTGATATAGACTGTAAAACACTCATCCGTAACTGTTTTCTTAACCGCTTTTGCCTTCACAGCATTCTTCACTGAAACCGTATGAATGCAACGTATCATAGAGGAAAACTTTGAATAATCTCCACTTTTTTTAGAATTATCGTCATCCGTATCCCCTGCATTTTCAATGAGTTCAATCATAGAATTATTTAAAATAAGAACTTCCTTGTTATTTTGATACAGAAACTCCTGTACCATTTCCAACGGATCATCATATCCTTTCGGCTGAAGTTCCTTGTTGACTTCTTTCAAATATGCTTCCTTGATTGTTTCAATATCCTCTTTTGGACACTTATCACTGTATGAAAAACTGTAATCAATTACATCCTTTATAGACTGTGCCGAATCATCCTTTAATACATAAAATCCATATTCATCTGTGCTAAGTTTTGATTTTTCTACAATCGTATCAATGGTCTGATCCATCTTATCAAAAATATTTAATATTTTTTTGTGATAAACAACTTCCAAAACACTTCCTGTTAGAAGAACTAAAATCATAATTCCCGAAATAATGCTGGAAGCAAGATATCTTTTTCTTCCACCTTTTAATGCTAAAGCAATCATCAGAATTACAACCAAAGCAACTGCAGGAGCAATTAATTTCTTATATCCAATATAGTCT
This sequence comes from Eubacterium sp., assembly GCA_024697845.1. GTDB lineage: Bacteria > Bacillota > Clostridia > Lachnospirales > Lachnospiraceae > Eubacterium_G. Next base: position 2,574 of record JAILRZ010000177.1, read on the forward strand.
AACGCTAAGTAATCATTTGCCGAAATCCAACGGTACATCATCAACGCAAAAACAATCGTTGCTATAACGTAGAGTATATTCAAAACGATTGCAGTAACTTTCAATTTCTTGCTATTCGAAGCAAAGTTTTCTTTCGTATTCGACATTTCTTATCTCCATTCATTCTTTTATATTATAGCAACGATTATTATATATGATTTTATTTCATTTATACAAGTATTTTTTTCTTTTCCCTATATTTACCTACT
>JAILRZ010000179.1 GCA_024697845.1 Eubacterium sp.
GTCTATATATTTTATGACAGCAAAGGTGTCAAAGTCCCGTTGGACTTTGAAGGGAGCACTGCTTGCAACTTTGGGAGGTACCATTGCCAGTGTGCTATTGGCCAAATCTTTATAAAATACGAAATGAGTGGAATAGAAGAATTTCGAGTATACAGAAATCAGACTATGTTGGAAAAATGTGAAAAAGTGCCTTGTCAGTAGAAAAAAATAATCCGAATCGTCCCTAGATAGAACTGAGAAAACAGAGTAGCATTTACATATCAATGTAGGAGAGGGTTATTCTATGGAGGACTTTACAAAAGAAGAAAAGATGCAGCAGGCCATTCGAATTAAACATTTACGATTGTCCAGGCAGATGTCGTTGGAAGAATTTTCTGAAAAGCTTGGAATGTCTGTATCCGGTTATCAAAAGATTGAAAGTGGAAAGAATGCTGTTTCCAGAAGACTCCTAAAAAATATATGGAGAGAGTTTCACATTTCCGCAGATTATATTTTGTTTGATGAACAGAAATCTTTTGAGGATGTGATGGTTCAGGCGCAGCAATGTGACGATATGGATAAAATGGAAATATTTCTTTATCTGTATCGGTATTTTATTGAGAAGAAAAAATTTTAAATGAGGATGTGGAAAACAGGATAGGGAAAAAAGTATACGGGGGATGCCATGAAAGAAGTACTGATTCTGGAACAACAGGATGGGGATCGGGAAAAGCTTAAGAAAATCATCGGGGGAATTAGGGATGAGATGCAATGTCATTGGGCAACATCTGTTTATGAAGCATATCATGTGATGATGCAAAGAAACATTGATTTGTTTGTAATTGAACCAATGGAAACGAGAGAAGGAAAGGGAACCCTTGCCGGATTTCGCCTGATTGAACAACTTAGACAGTTAAAGAAGTATCGTTTTACTCCAATCATTTTGCTGACAAGGCTGGCGGATCCTGATAATTATGCGGTGAATACATTACATTGTTTCGGTTATCTGGAAAAACCATATCAACAAAAAAGACTTCTTAGAATGATTCAGGAGGCATTGGAATTACCGAAAATCAGTGATGGGGTGGAACATATTTATTTTCGTCAGAATGGAATTCTATGTGTGTTAAAGGTCAGAGAGATTCTTTATATCCAAAACCGAAAAAAAGTCCTGGAAGTTTTTACAAAAGAAGGAAGTTATGAATTAAGAAATGAAACGGCGGAATCTTTTCTAAATAAGATAGGAAGAAATCGGTTTCTGCAATGCAGTCGGTTTACCATTGTCAATATTGATTATATTGAGTGGATTGATTTTGCGAATTGTTATCTGACGGTGGTCGGAGGGGTTCAGTTAGAAATAGGACGGACAATGAAAAAATCCTTTCGAGAGGAATTGGAAAAAAGTAGAAAAATTTTATGGTTCTGAAGTGGAGAAAAAGTAGAAAAGATGCGGTTGAGAGTCGGAATGACACCTTTCGGGACCAATAAAATCAGGAAAAAGAAATGTTTGATATAATTGCCATACAAGATTGTTCCTAAAAAATGTTGGGGGATATTTTGAGGGAACAGGTGCAACCAATAAAGGGCCGGAGAACCGGCTCTTTATTTTTGTGGAAGCATCCACTTTTGAAGGACGGTGAAGCCTGCAGGGCCAATGGTGAGAAGGTCCCGATGAAATTCTTTTAATGAAAAATCTTTTCCCAAGGTCTTCTGCATGGTTTTTTGAAGGTTGATAATTTCTAAATAACCAACATAGTATTTCAGATAATTTGCCGGATCCTCTAATACCGCTTGAAACATCTGGTCAGAAATTTTCCGGTCGCTTAACTGATAAGTGCGTAAGAATTTTTCTAAATCCTTTCGGGTCCAGCCTTCGTAATGAATACCAATGTCGCAAAGGCAATATAATGCCAAGGAGAATCTTGCATTAATTTGAAACAGTTTCGCAAGATTTGGGTCCTTTAATTGATACGAGTAAGAAAACAATTCCGTATAAAGTGCCCAGCCCTCGCTGTAACCTCCACATTCCAAAAGGAAACGGATGGGGTTCGGATTGGTTTTGGAAAAGAAGGCATTTTGATACATATGACCGGGGATTCCTTCGTGGGCCAGCAGGGTATACAGGTTTTCTTTCTTGCCCGGGTTAATGTAGATGACATGATTGTCAGGGTCATCTAAGGGAGGTGAAATATAAAAAGCGGGGCTTAAAAATTTTTGCAATGGAGCATCCACATATTTCAGTTGGAATGGCAGGGAATTCATAGCAGGAAAATCCCGGGAAATTTTTGATTGCAATTCTTTCATAATTTGTGGAGCAGAAGTCTCCGGAAGCGCTTGTGCCATTTTGGTTTCCAATTCCGGATGGTTCTGCAACAGCTTTTGCAGAGTCTGAATGTCTGCCAAAAGGGTATTCTGGATTTCTGCTTTTATCTCCGGAATGGACTTGTTGCAGCCGGTGTAATCCTGAACCAGGTACTCGTAATAAGCTTTTCCTTTTTTGAGATAGTAAAGACCGTTTTCATTTTTGCAGGAACCATCCTCCATCAAATCCGTCAGCGTATGGATCAATGTTTCATAGGCCGGAAAAACAGTATCTTTGATAATCTGATTATTTTGTTTCGTATATTGCTCTTTTTCTTTGGAAGATAGAAAATCGCAATGAGAAATCCGATGGGAAAAGGAGGTAGAAAGCAAGTTGGAAGAAATGGCTTTTCCATTGAGGAAAGCCTGGCATTGTGCAATAATTCTCCCACAGGTGGACTTTCCGATAAAGCATTGCTGTCTGGCTTTTTCCCGTTGGAATTGACAAATTCCGTCATAGTACGGGCCAATGGATTTTAATAAGGAAAAATATTGGATAATGTCCTTGGCTGAGCTGAATTCATATTCCGAAAAAATCACCGGAAGCTGCGCCTGAATTCCAAGAGTGGGACTCAAATCCTCGGTACAAATACATACGTCGGAGAAATCCAGCTTTCGCTGAAAATAATCCAATAAAACATCATAGGTCAAGCGACGCTTTTTAGAGAGTTTTGCAGGATTGATTTGTTTTAGCTGTTTGATTTGTTCAATCCAGAAGTTTTGAGAGGTCTTCATAGAATCATAAGAATATGTACCCAGGGTCATATCGGCATCGGGGTAAGCGTTTGTATTTTTTAGATAAAAATGCAGATTCAGACCGTTGGATTTCATTTGTTCGTCAAAGTATTGCCTGGTGTAGGTGTCAAATTTTTGTTGGTCGGAAGGTGGGACGGTAGATTTTGCTGAGGAGTGGGAGCAACCACACAGTAAGATGATGCATAAGAAATACAACAAGAGATGTTTTTTCATCGAGAAACTCCAAAAGATAGTTGTTTATATAGTTTATTAGAGGGAGAAGGAAAGAATAACCGGAATAGAAAACTAAAAACTTTCTGATTGAAAACAAGACTTTTTCTGATATACTAAAAAAGTTGTAGAAAAATAGTACGTAGGAGGAGAAATGAAAGCTATAAAAAGACAAATCAGTTTAATATTAACAATTGCATTATTAACAACTTCGGTTTCAATAAATACTGTACGAGCAGAAAAGCAAGGGACACTTGCAAAAAACAGTAGTGTAGAAAAGATTCAGAATGGAAATGCAAAAACGATGATTCAGTCCAGCATTAAATCAGATAATGATAGTGCATTGGCACAGTATATGGATGAGAAATTATCAGAGCAAGAGGAACAGAGTAATTCTGAATTTGGAATTCAAGGTGTTCTTATTGAAAACAATATTGCGGTAGTAAAATATACCAGCACTAGAGATGCGGAAATATTTATTGCGGTATATGATGAAGATTCCGGAGTTATGAAGACATCTGCAAAGACACCAATTCTGGCAACAGAAACTGAAGTTACTGTGCCAATTGATAATTTACCGGAATATTTTAAAATTGAAGTTTTTATGTATGACAATAATTGTTTAACACCATTATGTCAAAGTTATGAAAGTATTCTTTATACGAGAAGTATGCAATCTTTATTATCAAAATCTACTTATAGTTTTAACGAAGAATACGTGGTTAATTTAGATGAAGATGTACACAACAATTTCCTTGTCTTTTCTAAAGACGTTCATGTATTAGATAATTCTATTGGTTACAATAATATTGTTAAGAATAGTGAAAATAACTATACAATTAACAATTTTAAATTAAAAGATCCGGTAGAACTTGGAAAAGGAGATATCATTTCTTATGCAAAAGGGAGTGATATTACGGTAATAAAAATTAACAATATTTCCATAAATGGAACAACAGCAGAAATTACAAGTGAAAACTTATCGAAATATGAAAAAGATGACATATTTGATTGTATTAAAATCGTTGACTATTCGGAAGAAGATGAAACAGACAATGTACACTATGAATGTGGAGAGGGAGTAACACCAAGTTCTGAAGTTGAACCAATGAAAAATAATTCATTGGGATTAAAAGCACAACAACTTAAAGCTAAAGATGATGATGAACCGAAAAAAGGTAAATTACATCTTGGAAAATTTGACTTTTTTATTCGCCCATCTGGAGGAAATACTGGTGGTGTAGATAAAATAACAGGAAGTTTTAGTGTGGATATCTCATTTGAGAGTACGTTTTTGAAGAAAGGAAAGGATATTTTTACAGAGAATATAGTATCCTTAAAAGTTCCGATTCAAATGTCACTTCCAAGAATTAATGCTAGCGTAAATTTACTGGACAATATAGATTATATGATTGTTCCGGGAGTTGCACTTAATTTGAATTTAACATTATTTGTATGGGGTGAGGTAGGAAATGATTTCCTGAAGATTCAAATGGAACCGTCAATGACACTTTATGTTTCAAGGGAAAGACATGAGTTTACTACTAATATGGGAGAGATGGAAATTGTTAACATAGAGAAGACATTGGGAAGTGTTGGTATTTCCGAAGAAGTAGGGATTAATACTCAAAAAGAAATACTAAAGGCAGTCGTTGGATTTGGCGTCGGGTGTTCCATAGAAGTTGTAGGAGGACTTTTAGAACTTACCGCTGAATTTAGAACGAATTATTCCATGGACGCAAAGCTTGATGAAAAAGGGGAAGCAGCAGAATCCTGTAAAATATGCATCATTTGTCCTGTTTATGTTGGGAACTCTGTATATATAGAATTATCATTATTATATGGTTACATCGTAACTTCAGGGGAAATAGGAATCCCTTTGGATAAGGTTGACGATAAATATATTTGCAAAGCATTACTTGGCGGTTTCATATATTGTGTTGATAAAAATTATAAGGAGTGGGTATGGTCTAACTCAAAGAAACTCACTTGTCCTCATAAAAAATATCGGCTTACAGTTTATGTAAATGATGAAGATGGAAATGCAATTTCTGATGCGAAAGTGACATGCGGGACAGAAGAAAAAAATAGCAATTCAGACGGTAAAGTGGAATTTATTGTTGGCTCGGAAGATATGTGTAAAATCAATATTTCAAAAGAAGGGTATAAGTCGGTTGGTGACACAGAGTGGATGAATCATAAGAATGTTGAAATCACAGAAACTCTTTTAGAGGAAAAGGAGGAAGAAACAACGGATTCCGAAGAGGAAACAGAAACTCCGACGAAGCAGAAATCTGAGATTGAGAAACTTCTTGATGAATTAGATTATGGAGAAGGCGATGAAAATGGAAATGAAAGTGGTTCTTCATCCGTGTCAAATATGATTCGTTTTGAACAGTCAGGAAACTTTTATGTTTCTACAAATCCGGGAAATTTGGGCACTGACCATTATCTCAATGCAATAGGTAAGAATGGGGCAAAATATCGGTTAGATGGATTTGAACCTAATCATAACGGTGTATGGATGGATCAGTATATTCCATACGAATTAAAAGTTGAACCGCTATCAGAACCCGACGTGAAATTGGAAGGCGGAGATGGAATATTATTAGCAGGGGATGTAAATAATACATTGATATCATATGAGCATGGAAAAGAAGATAAAATTTACCATGTTTTAAATGGGATTATAGCTGCACAAAAGATTAACGAAGAAAAATATTTGTTCATTGATGAATCCGGTAATTTATTCTATAAGGAAATAAGAGATACAGAGGAATTACCAAAAACTTTGTTTAATGTAGCCGGAAAAAAATTTGAAGATATTCGGAAAGAAGACATTGAAGAAAACGGTGAATTAATTGAAAAGGTTATTCTAGTTGCTACAGATGGGACAACATACAAGGTTGAAGAAAACCTGTCTTATAGTGAAGTGCAGTTATATCCCCGTATAAAAGAGGCAACATCAAACCATAGTAAATTTACGGCAACAATTTTTTCTGACAAAACCTGTAGAATTGAAAATGCAGGAGGATCATATACTGCCTACGATGTTATGGATGTTCAATTTGGATCTGTACAAAAACAAAATTCATATATGGAATTTGCAGTATGCATTTTGCACAGCGATTCTGCAGAAATTGTATATCTTCAATCAGCAGCTATTCCAATGGAAAATAAGATGCAGAAGGATATAAAGGCTGTACAATTAGATATGCCAATGGTAAAAGGTACATACACTGAGGATGTTGAAAATGTGAACACAGATTATATCATTTTTGCACTAAGCAAATTTGAATATAATAACGAGGTACCTCTTGGGGATTCTATTAATCCGGAGAATGTGTTGTTTGTCAAAGAAGTGACATCGGATGAAAATGGACACATAGAGTTTGATTATTATCTGGATAGATATTGCCCGACGATGACTTATATTTATGGATGTAAAAATTCCATTAATAAAGCAGAAGTTATCAAAAAGAAGAATAATATCAAAGATGAAAAATTGCAAAAATATGAAATAGAAGTTTGGTTGGATGGATACGAATTAGTAGAGGGAATAGACTATCATATTTATGAAAGTTCAATAAATAAAAAGACCGGAGAAAAGACTATTAATATTGTTGGCTGTGGAATGTTTGATGGAATAAAAACTTATACATATAGTGAGGATTATTTAGAAATCAATGGGTTCCAGATTAATACACAAGAGGGACGATTTAGAACTGTTTTTTCCACAGGATTTAAACAGGATGAAATTCAAGAAGTTGGATTAGTTTATGGTCTGGCTGACATTGGTGCAACAAGAGATGAAATGACAATTGATGCAAACAATCCAGCGATTAAACATTTTAAAGCAACAGAAGCGGGTCAATCTGCACTGCATTATACTTCTAATGAAAATACCGTTTCATATAATATGTCGATGTCATTTGGAGCAAATAATAAAAAGGCTTATACCTCGAAATACCTTGTTCGTGCATATGTAATTTTAAAAGATGGTCAAATTGCATATACCGATGTTAAACAGGTGTCGGTTTATGAAATTGCTGAAGCGATATATCGAGAAGGAAAAGCGGGAAATGAAGACGCACATAACACACTTTGGAAGATTATTCAGACAGTTAATCCTGATTACGAAGAAGTACCGTTTGATGAAAATTCTGCATTCGATCAAAGAATAAACGGTGATGCTTCCTCATTAGAAATCAATGGATTTATGATTTATACAAAAGATGTATTGGGACAACTAGGTGGAGTTAAAACTGTGTATTCCACATCATACGAAAAAGATGAAATTGAAAGAATTGGATTAATCTATAGTCTGGAAAATGATTATAAAGAAGAAAATATGCAGATGGATAATTCGGAAAAAGGAGTTTATACTTTTACGTCTACATCTAAAGGAAGATCATCACTTGGTTATGGTCAACCTTCTTGGGACTCATATATGATGACTATGAGTTTGGGAACAGCAAACTTATATGACACAACAGTATATGTAAAGGCATATGTACAGTTAAAGGATGGAACGGTTGAATATTCAAAAACAGAATCGTATTCAATTTTTAACATTGCACAGAATTTATATGAAAATTGTAAAATGGGTTCATATAGCAGACATCAATTCCTTTATGAAAGAATATTAAAGGTTGTTAATAAAGATTATGCTGTTGTTCCATATTACTGGGGAAATTCAATATCGGTAGCTTTTTAATGAAGTTAAATCAAAAGGTTGTTACAGAGTTTGTAGCAACCTTTTTGTTTGCATTAAAATAGAATAAATGGAGTTTCAAACCATTTAGTTGTTGAAAAATCAAGGGTAATGCTGGCAGAGCCATTTTTATTTCCTAATATGTCATATTGTCCCCAAACATCCTCTCGCTGGTAACTGTAGCAGTGAGAGGAAAGAATCTGATAAGAAGCGTATCCGCCATTTTCGCGTTTCAGTCCAAATATTTGTGCTCCAAGACTAAAGTTTAATGTATTAGAACTCAGATAAGGGACAATGTCTCTTGTATCTCCCAATCTTGTGGTAGAACCTTCTCGGTAATCTTTCAGTCCCCAAGTCGAGGTTCCGATAACTGGAGAACCGAAGGCAAGCGTATTTAAAATATTGTATCTGGATTTAATTGTAGAGTCCGCAGAGCATTGTTGTGCAACCATTCCTCCTAAGGAATGACCAACAAACACAATGTTTGATGAGGTAGGAATCTGCTCCAAAATTATTTTTTTAACGTTACGGGCATATGGATTGTCGATTTGAAATCCACATAGTAAATCTGTAAAAATTCCCGTAGACTGATTCCAAAGGGCTGATGCTAAATCGGTACCGGAAAGAGATACTACGTATACATCCTTTGAAGTGTGATTATTATTTAAAACTGCTTTTGTTACGGAAATCGAACCTTGTGAATTGTTAGTAAAATATCCATAATGCAACCAATATCCTAGCTGAATCAGACGTGAAATCTGAGGCGCAGATGTGTAAGTAATCTGTTTTCCGGATTTTACATCATGGGCTGCCAGAGCAATATATTCAGCATCCTTTATGGGTTTTATTGTGTAATACATAGAAATAATGTCATCCTCGGATTCTTTCGCTTCCGATTTAGAAATTTCCGTAGCACCGGTAGCTTTAGATACGTTAATATCGTACATCGCAGCACCCACTGGAACAGATTCAAAGGTGGAAAAAAACATAATCGTGGTAATCATAGCTAGAACATTTCTTTTCATTACAAATCTCCTCTATTATATCAAAATCATACAAATAGCAAATACTGTATAAAACATATGAGCCATTTTATCACGATATGAGAAAAAGTACAAATAGCTTATTTCAGTTCCTTTCCGATATGAGGCTTAATAAAATTTTCTTCTGCGAAGTTCCAGAGAATTTCCGAACCCAGGGCAGTTGATTCATTGCGACCATAGACCTGTTCATGATGAATGCCGTGTTCCATCCAGGAACGGCCATTGGTAGAATGGTTCAACATTAGCGGCTGAATCTTGTCCATCGTGTTTGCAAATTGGGATTCCGGTGTTTCTTTTGATTCGAATTCTTCCCAAAGATCTCGCATCATAGTTTCCTGATCCGGTGGGAGTTTTGCGAATAAACGTTTAGCAGCAGCCACTTCCCGCTCACGTTTGTCTGCATTTCCTTTTTCATCATAGGCATAAGTGTCTCCCGCATAAATCTCAATTAAGTCATGAATGAGACAAAGCTTCATAGTCTTTAACACATCTATTTCTTCATTAGAATATTCGGAAAGCAGCAGCACCATAACCGCCATATGCCAGGCGTGTTCAGCATCGGTTTCCTGCCTGCTGGCGTCACTTAAATAGGTTTGCCGAATGATTTCCTTTTCCTTATCAATTTCCAAAATAAAATCAAATTGCTTTTTGAGTCGTTCCAGTTTTGATCGTTCCATAGTATTGTCCTCCTAATAGAAATTAAAACATTATTTTTGTAAAAATTCAAATATTTTGGTGTTTGTAAAAAATGTGCTATTATGAAAAAGAAATTAAATCAAACGGAGAAAAAATATGTTTAGAAAAATGAGAAGATTCAAGCAGCAGATTAGTGATGAACAATCAAAAGAACTGCTAAAAAAGACAAAGCGTGGGATTCTTTCATTGGCGGGAGATGAGGGCTATCCGTATGGGATTCCAATGAACTTCTACTATGATGAGGAGGATTACGCGATTTATTTTCATAGTGCAAAAGAAGGGCATAAGATTGATGCCATTGCTCGCAACGATAAGGTTTGTTTTACGGTAATGAATAATGACCGAATCGATGAAAAAGATGGATGGTCGTACCATTTGGAAAGTGTTGTGGTATTCGGAAGGGCATCCATTGTGGAAGATGAAGAAGTCAAGTGGAGTCGAGCGAGAAAATTTGCCGGAAAGTATTTTCCTTCCGATAAATATGTAGAACAGGAAATGCACACCGGTGGAATGGAACGGATGGCTTTGATTAAGATTTCAATTGAGCATATGACAGGAAAAACAGTGCATGAAAAGTAGGAGGGCTCAGACTTTGGAACAATATGAAATCATTCGAGGAGAGGAAGAATGGCAGCGAGCCGGAGCATATTCGGTCAGAATTGAAGGAATGAATCGCCAGCATCATATCCCTTTAAGGGAAGAATTTGATGAGCATGATACCGAAGGGACGAAGTATATCATTCTGTTAGCGGAAGGTTATCCGATTGCCACCTGTAGATTCTATGAAACAGACAAGGAGACGGTTACCCTGGGACGAGTTGTGGTTTTGCCGGAATATCGTGGAAGAAAGTTGGGACGAAAAATTGTCAGTGAAGCAGAGCTATGGGCGGGAGAACTGGGTTATCGGGAAATTGTGATTGATAGCAGGGTTGAAGCAATTCCCTTCTATGAAAAGCTAGGTTATATACAGGATGGAAATGATGTAATTCAAAGTGGAAATTTTGATTGTATTAGAATGAGGAAAGACATTGCTAGAGAAAATTTCAATGAGCATTCGGTAAGGCGAATCAGAGAAATGGAACAAATTCTGAATGGGGCAATGGAAAGAATAGCCCAGTTGGAAAAAGCGAAGAAGGCATTTGAACATTATCAGGAAGAAATTCAGAAATTGGAAGCATATTATGGCAGCGAAGACTGGAAAAAGGACTTTGCGCTGGATGAGGCAGGAGCACTTCCGACAGATTTGAAACGTGGTGTGTTATCGGAGGATGGAGTTTATAATTTATTGGAAAAGAATAGAGAATTATTAGAAAAATTGGAATAATCATTGAAAAAAATCCCCAAACCCTTTACAATAATAGCATAGTATTGTGACCGGAAAATTGGGAGGAAAGACGATGGTAAGTAAGACTATGATTATCAAAAATCCGCAGGGACTTCATATGAGACCGGCGGCATTGATTTCCAAGGAAATGGAAAATTTTCCTTGTTCTGTAAGAATTGTTTACAAAGAAAAAAACGTGAATGCCAAAAGTCTGATTAATATTCTGTCTGCGGGAATTAAGCAGAACGCAGAAGTGACTTTTGAATGTGACGGTGATTTAGAGGAAGAGGCACTTGCTAAAATCGATGAGTTGGCAAGCCAGAATTGGGGAGATTAAATCTCCGTTTTAAAATTCGGAATTACTATAAAATACAAATAGGGTGTTTTATATTATATTTGCGTCGGGTGTACCTGAAAGGGGCATCCGACGTTCTTTTTTGCTTGATAAAATCGGGGGTGTGGTATATTATAAAGTAGTATGTTTCTATACAGTAATCGAAGATGAAAATCTTTATCAATATATTTGGGAGGAATTAGGAAATGAGCAAACCATATTATTTAACGACAGCAATTGCCTATGCTTCAGGAAAGCCACATATTGGAAATACCTATGAGGCAATTTTGGCAGACAGTATTGTTCGATATAAAAGAAAGCAGGGCTATGATGTAAGATTCCAGACCGGTACTGATGAACATGGTCAGAAGAATGAAATCAAAGCCAATGAAGAAGGAGTAACACCACAGGAATATGTGGATAAGGTATCCGGAGAAATTAAGAGAATCTGGGATCTTGTAGGAACATCTTATGATCGTTTTATTAGAACTACTGATGCAGATCATAAAGCACAGGTTCAGAAAATCTTCCATAAATTATATGATCAGGGAGATATTTATAAGAGTGTTTACGAAGGACTTTATTGTACTCCTTGTGAATCATTCTTTACAGAATCACAGTTGGTAGATGGAAAATGTCCTGACTGTGGACGTGAAGTAACTCCTGCGAAAGAAGAAGCTTACTTCTTTAAGATGAGCAAGTATGCTGACCGATTGATGAAGCACATTGAAGAACATCCGGAATTTATTCAGCCGGAATCAAGAAAGAATGAAATGATTAACAACTTCCTGAAACCGGGATTGCAGGATTTGTGTGTATCCAGATCTTCTTTCAGCTGGGGAATTCCTGTAGACTTTGATCCAAAGCATGTAATTTACGTTTGGATAGATGCATTATCAAACTATATTACCGGATTGGGATATGATGTGGATGGAAACCATGATCCAATGTTTGAAAAATATTGGCCGGCAGATGTTCATTTGATTGGAAAAGACATCTTGAGATTCCATACAATTTATTGGCCATGTATGCTGATGGCACTTGATATTCCATTGCCTAAGCAGATTTTCGGACATCCTTGGTTATTGCAGGGTGGCGAAAAGATGAGTAAGTCCAAAGGAAACATCATTTATGCAGATGATCTTTCAGACTTATTTGGTGTGGATGCGGTACGTTACTTTGTACTTCATGAAATGCCATTTGAATCTGACGGAACCATTACTTGGGAATTAATGGTGGAACGAGTAAATTCCGACCTGGCAAATACATTAGGAAACCTTGTAAACAGAACGATCTCTATGTCTAATAAGTATTTTGGCGGTGCTGTAGAAGATAAAGGTGTAACCGATGAAATTGATGCAGAATTTAAGGCAACAATTTTAGAAGCTCCTGTGAAAGCAGCAGCAAAAATGGAAAATCTTCGTGTGGCTGATGCAATTACTGAAATCTTTGCAGTATTTAAGAGATGTAATAAATATATTGATGAAACAATGCCTTGGGCTTTGGCTAAGGAAGAAGACAAGCAGGACAGACTGGCAACCGTTCTTTATAACTTAATTGAAGGAATCACTATTGGTGCCAGCTTATTGGAACCATTTATGCCGGAAACAGCTGCAAAAATCTTTGCTCAGATTCATGCAGAACCAAGAGCCTTTGATGATATGACAGAATTTGGAAAATATCATGGTGGCAAGGTAACAGACAGCCCTGAAATTCTTTTCGCAAGATTAGATGTCAATGAAGTCATGGAAAAAGTTGCAGAAATTCAGGCGGCTCAGAGAGCAGAAGCAGAAGGTGAAAAGTATCCGGAAGTAGAAAAGAAGCCTGAAATTACAATTGATGAGTTTGACAAGGTTCAGATTCAGGTTGGTGAAGTTCTGAAGTGCGAACCGGTTCCAAAGGCAAAGAAATTGCTGGTATCACAGATTCGTGTTGGAAATGAAGTTCGCCAGATTGTATCCGGAATTGCAAAATATTACAAGCCGGAAGAAATGGTTGGAAAGAAAGTAGCTGTAATCACAAACTTAAAGCCATGTAAGCTTTGTGGTGTGGAATCACAGGGAATGATTCTTGCAGCAGGAGACGATGAAGGAAATCTTTCCGTTGTAACAGTTGATAAGGATATCGTAGCAGGAAGTGAAATCTGCTAGGGGATTTGTGTTGGAAATAATTGGAGGAAAAAATGATTTTTGATACTCATGCACATTATGATGATGAAGCATTTGATGAAGACAGAGAAAAATTATTGGAGCGCATGCAAAATCGCGGAGTTGAATATATTGTCAATGTAGGTGCCAGCATCGCATCCTGCAAAAGTACCATTGGTCTTACAAGAAGATTTCCATATGTGTATGGAGCATTGGGAATTCATCCAAATGATATTGGAGATTTGACGGAAGAAGACTATGCTTGGCTGGAAAGAAGTATTTACAAGCCAAAGATTGTAGCGGTGGGTGAAATTGGTCTGGATTATCATTGGAATGAAAATCGTGAGGAACAGATTGCGGCCTTTGAACGTCAGATTGCAATTGCAAGAGAAGCAGAAATGCCAATTATTATTCACAGTCGTGATGCGGCGCAGGATACTTATGATGTGATGAAAGCGCAAAAGGCGGAAGAATTAGGTGGTGTCGTTCATTGCTTTTCTTATGGAAAAGAAATGGCTGAAAAATTTATGGATATGGGATTCTACCTTGGAATTGGCGGAGTGGTAACTTTCAAGAATGCGAGAAAAATTCAGGAAGTTGTTGAATATATGCCAATGGAAAAGATGTTATTGGAAACCGATTGTCCATATATGACACCGGAACCAAACCGCGGAAAGCGAAATGATTCCTTCAATTTACCATATGTAGTAAACAAGATTGCAGAAATCAAAAACTTAAGTCCGGCAGAGGTGATTCACATTACCAGTGAAAATGCCAAGGATTTATATCGAATCGGAAGAAAGAGATTTGATTAGGAAAGAGAGATAAAATGGCGTATTTAGGAAATCCCACAGCAACAAAATTTATTATTGATCAATATCAGTTTGCCTTTCAGAAAAAGTTTGGGCAGAACTTCCTGATTGATTCCAATATTTTGGAAGGGATTGTAGATTCTGCGGAGATTACCAAGGACGACTTTGTTCTGGAAATTGGTCCGGGAATTGGAACGATGACCCAGTATCTTTGCGAAGCGGCAAGACAGGTAGTAGCAGTGGAAATTGATAAAGCGTTGATTCCAATTCTGGAGCAGACATTATCAGACTACGATAATGTTGAGGTGATTAACCAGGATGTGTTGAAGGTAGATATCAAAGCACTGGCGGAAGAAAAAAATGGTGGAAAGCCAATCAAAGTCGTAGCGAATCTTCCATATTATATTACCACGCCGATTATTATGGGACTTTTTGAAAGTGGAGTTCCAATTGAAAGCATCACCATTATGGTGCAGAAGGAAGTGGCTGACCGGATGCAGACAGGACCGGGAAGCAAGGATTACGGTGCACTTTCTCTGGCAGTACAGTATTATGCTGATGCAAAAGTCCAGATGATTGTTTCGGCAAACTGTTTTATGCCACGTCCTAACGTGGATTCGGCAGTGATTAAGCTGACCAGACATCAGGAGCCGGTGGTGCAGGTAGAAGATGAGAAGCTGATGTTTAAAATTATCCGTGCATCTTTTAACCAGCGTAGAAAAACGTTGGTAAATGGGTTGAAAAATTCTGCGGAGTTAAGCTTTACTAAGGAGCAGATTGTAGAAGCGATTGCAAAACTTGGAAAGCCGGAAACCATTCGTGGAGAAGCACTGACCTTGGAAGAATTTGCAACATTAAGTAATTATTTAAAGTAATAGAAAAAAGAAAGTTTTTAGACATAGAAACTTTCTTTTTTTTATATATTGTAAAAAAAGTCTGAGGCTTTTATGAACGCAGAAATCAGGAAGTATAGAAAAAAGATAGAGGTTCTGATGGCGGTGGTGTTGTTAGTCTCCGTGACTATTTTTGCAATAAAACCGAGGAGATTTCTTTCACAGAGGAAGGTTGGCGTTTCGGAAGAAACCACCATTAGGATGGAAAGAGAAACCAATGGATGTTGTGTGGTGATTGATCCGGGACATGGAGGAAAAGATCCGGGAAAGGTAGGAACAAAGGGGACGCTGGAAAAAGAGGTGAACCTGAAAATTAGCTTTCAATTAAAAAGCATTTTAGAAGAAAAAGGTTATATGGTCCGGATGACGAGAAGTCAGGACTGTCATCTGGGAGCGGAAAGATTTCGCAAGACGGCAGATTTGAACGAGCGTTGTCGGATAATTAACAATAGCTTTGAGGAGAATATCAAAACAGTAATGATTAGCATTCACCAGAATAGTTTTGAAAAGTCGTCGGTAACCGGGGCGCAGTGTTTTTATTATCATAAATCGCAGCAGGGAAAGGCATTGGCGGAAGCGGTACAAAAGAAGCTCAATGAAAAGATGAATGTTTCCGGAGAAAAGAAAGAAAAAAGTAATGATAATTATTATATGCTTATCAACAGTCATTGTCCCGGAATCATTATTGAGTGCGGATTTCTAAGTAATCCGGAGGAAGAAGAGAAACTGGGAACGGAGGACTATCAGAAATCCTTAAGCCAGGTGATTGCAGAGGGAATCGAGGATTATTTTAACCGGGAGGGACATTGTTCTTGAAATCATATATATCTTGTGATATGTTTATGCAGAATTGAAATGTAAAATTTAGGACGGATAAAATCGATGATGACAAATAAAAAAGTTGGGAAAATAGATAGATTCATATGGATTGGAATCCTTGTAGTTGCTGGAATTCTTTGTTTTCTCTATTATTGGAATAGTGAGGACGGTGAGGTGATTCAGGTTCGTGTCAATGGAACCGTTCAGGCAGAGTATTCCCTAAAGGAAGATGGAACTTACGAAATCAAAGGAACAGATGGCGGAAAAAATCTTTTGGAGATTAAGGATGGAAAGGCAAGAATCAGGGAAGCAGATTGTCCGGACAAGCTTTGTGTGAAGCAGGGGAAAATCCATAAGGTGGGAGACAGTCTGATTTGCCTGCCTCATAAGGTTGTGGTAGAAGTGATTCGGAAGGAAAAGAAGGCTCCAGAAGATTTGGACGCTGTTGCAAAATAAAACGCGAGGAAAAAGAAATGACGAAGACAGAAAAAATTGCAGTCAGAGCATTGTTGATTGCGTTAGCAATGGTGCTTTCCTATGTGGAAAGTCAAATACAGGTTTTCAGTATGGTTCCGGGAATGAAACTGGGCTTAACGAACCTGGTGGTCATGGTTGCTTTGTATCGAATAAACGAAAAAGAAGCAGTAATAATCAATATCATACGAATTGTTTTGGTTGGACTGACTTTTGGAAACAGTTTTTCTATGGCTTATAGTATGGCCGGTGGGCTGCTTAGCGGATTCGTTATGATTTTGCTGAAGAAAACCGGGAGGGTATCGATGACCACCGTGAGTGTTATGGGCGGAATTTTCCATAATGTAGGTCAGATTCTGGTGGCAACGGTTGTGCTGGAAACCCATTCGGTACTTTATTATTTGATGGTTTTGTGGATGACTGGAATTGTTGCCGGAGTAATCATTGGATTAATATCATCGCAGATTGTAAATCGATTACCAAAGAATTTATTGGATGGGAGGACGGAATGAAAAAATATATAGCTTATTTAATGGCAATATTACTTATGATTTCCGTTACAGGTTGCAGCCAAAAACAAGGTGGGGAACCAAAGGAACTCGCTGAGGATTTCAGAGATGTGTATGCAATGGATACCTATATGACATTAAAGGCTTATGGGAAAAACTGTTCCAAGGCACTGGATGAAGCGGTTGTGGAAATTAAACGTTTGGATCAGAAATATAGTACGGGAAATCCGGAAAGTGAAATAAGTCAGCTGAATGCAAAGGGTGAGGCCTATGTCTCTGAGGAAACGGCGTATTTATTCCAAGTTGCAAAGGAGATTTATGATAAAGCCCAGGGTACCTTCGATGTTTCGGTTTATCCATTGATGCGGGAATGGGGATTTACCAATCAGAAGTACAAGATTCCGGGAAAAAAGGAACTAAATCGTTTGTTAAAGAATGTGGACATGTCCAAAATCGAGTTTGATGAAAAGAGTCGTCTTTTAACGATGTCAAAGGGAATGGAAGTAGATTTTGGCGGGATTGTTAAGGGCTATGCATCTCAGCGAATTATGCAAATCTTTAAGAAGTATCAGGTTAAGGGAGGAATTGTTTCCTTGGGGGGAAATGTTCAGACCTATGGAGTAAAACCGGAAAATGATAATTTTGTAGTTGGAATCGAGGATCCGCTGGAAAAAACAGATTTTGCAGGGGTTCTGGAAGTCAAAGATAAAGCAGTGATTACCTCCGGAAGTTATGAACGATTTTTTGAAAAGGATGGAAAAAACTATCATCATATTTTAAATCCAAAGACCGGATATCCGGCGGAGTCGGGACTAAAGAGCGTTACCATTGTAGGAGAAGATGGAACCTGGGCGGATGGAATGTCCACAGCATTGTTTGTTCTTGGAAAAGAGAAGGCTATTCAGTATTGGCAACAGTGGGGAAAACTGGATCGATTTGATTTGATTTTGGTGGAAGATGATGGAACTGTTTGTGTTACCAAGGGGATAGCCAAAGCATTTTCTTCGGAAAAAGAAATTCAAGTGATTAAATAGAGATGATATGAATAAAAATGTAGACAAGTATATAGATAAGGGTTAAATTTGATTGGTAGGTGTGAATATGGGAAAAACGAAATATCCAATTCTATTTGTTCATGGAATGGGGTTTAGAGATAGAAAAATTTTTAGTTATTGGGGAAGAATTCCAAAACGGCTTAAAAGCGAAGGTTATGTGATATATTTTGGTGAACAGGATGCAAATGGAACTATAGAACAAAATGGCAAATATATCGCAAAAAAAATTGAAAAAATTCTTGAAAATGAAACAGATGACAAGGTTAATATTATTGCACACTCAAAAGGTGGATTAGATGCAAGATATGCAATATGTAATTGTAATGTTTCAGATAAAGTTGCATCATTAACGACAATTGGAACGCCACACCATGGAAGTAAATCGATTAATATATTGCTAAAGTTTCCCGTTTGTTTGATTAAATTCTTTTGCTTAATTGCCGATATTATTCTGAAAGTGTTAGGTGATGGAAAGCCAAACACATATGCCGTTATAAAGAGTTTTTCTACAGACTACATGACTGAATTT
>JAILRZ010000024.1 GCA_024697845.1 Eubacterium sp.
ATATATTGATATGAAGTAGTATTATTCCATCCATCATTTACTCTAATGTAATCGAAGGTTTTAGATTTTTCCTTTCCGTCTTTCGTGTAGGTAACCGTAACTTTGTAGAGTCCATTTGCAAGCATTGAGTGTCCCGCTGCATCATTTTTATCATCTTCAATATTAAAATCTGCAACCACTGGCTCTTCGTCATTTTTAATCTTATCATTAAGCACTGTCCATGCTGATGAGTTGTTGCTCGAATATGAGGCTTTAACCCATACCCCACGTGTTTCAAGAAAATACTTTAACAAATCATCTGATGCACCTACTACAGTACCTACATACTGCCCACTCTTTTTAGGCATATACCCTGAAATAACCGCATTATTAACTAATGGGCGAAATACCAACTGCTCCATTCTTTGATAATCAGTTGACGGAAGAGCATTTCCTAAGATTTTGGTAAAATGAACTTTTTTAGCTCTTACCATATATTCAATGTAGCTCATACACGCAATTTCAGTACACGTTCCGTTAACCGTTACTTTTTTACCGTCAACTTCTGCCCTGTTTTTGTCGCTATTGTAATAAGCATTGAATGTAGACTGATTATAGTCATAGGAATGAGCAAAAGCTACTTTTTTAACTGTAACCGTTTTGTTTGTTCCTGTAACTCGAGACTTCGCATCTTTTTTCATTTCATTTGCTGTCATAACAGCCTCATCCATACTTATAGCCAATACGCTTAATGAATTTCCTACCGTCATTGATACTACAAGTGTTGCAACAGTAACTGCACCCATAAGTTTCTTAATAAGTTTTTTCATCCTTCTTTTTCTATGGTTTATTCCATAGATCTCCTTTCAATTTTTTACATTCAGTATCCTAGTTGCTAATCTGTTAGATGTCAATCTTTTCGGAAAAAGTCAACAACCAGATGCAAGAAAAACAATAATTGTCAAAAAAATAACATACTTGCATCAAAAACTGTTGAATCATATGTTTCTTAACTTTGTTTTTCCATAATAGAAACGAGATGTTTTATGTTTTAATTTCACTTGAGAAAAAAATTTTAAATAAAAAGGAGATCAATCCATAGGACTAATCTCTTTTTTATTAGAACAAACATATTGTTTGGAAATTTGCAAGACCGGGAACATTACCTGTTCCCCGCCCGTCAAGAAAGCAATCGCCTTCTCAACTTTCACGTTACGGCTTACGCCTCGTGTTTGACTTGACGATTGCGTCAAGATAAATTGACGCAATCTCTTTAATATATTACTTCAATTTACATCTTTATCATAATTCGTATATAAGCCAAGTTTGTGATTTTTTTCAAAGAGTAGGAATCTCAAAACTTCTGTGTTATTATAAGGATACAGGATGTGCTACCGATAGACGGTTAGCCCAAGAATATGTTTATTTTATAAAAATAACCGCATCACTGGACATGGGCGGTTATTTTTTATTGCTTCCGATGGCATAGAGACTGTAAAATAATAAAATTGTCAATTTTAAAAAAGGGGCAAGGATTCTGTATTAAAACAACACCTTGCCCTCTTAAAATAGTTATCTTTGGTATACTTTTATTATACGTCACTTTGGACGTCGTTCATTTTTTATTTCACTTTTACTCTCTTCACCTTACTCCATTTACTATAGAACCTCATTCCATATTTTTCCATATAGCTTCTGACTTTCACATAGTAAACCTTTTTACTTTTCAATTTTTTCAATGTAATTGACGTTTTCTTCGTGTCTTTACTTTTTTTATTTTTCGTAAATTTCTTATTTCTTGCATACATCACTTCAAAGCCTGCTGCATATTGCATCTTTTTCCAGGAAACAGAAATCTTTTTCTTTTTCCGACTCTTTGCAGAAGTGATTTTGATACGTTTCTTTTCATACGGATTATACCGGGTAGGCATATAATCAGGAGTTGTCTCCTTCCATACCCCTAACATAGTATTGCATTCCTCAACTACTTTGTTTTCGCCTTTTTTGTAAACCTTAACAGTTATTTTTGCTGTACCTTCACTTTTACAATGAATGGTTCCATCCTGACGCATTTCAATAACCTTAGGTTTATCACTCTGATAGGTAATTGTATAATCACCATTCTTTTCATACTTTTCAAAGTTAGAAAACTGGAAAGACTTTCCCTGATAGCCTTTGGAAATATAAAGCAATCCGTATCCCATACTGCAGTTTTTTTCCGGAATCTCCATTTTCAGTGCCAAACCATAATACATATAGTATAGCTTTCCTTCATATTCCATAAATACATTGTCTGCCATCATTCCGTTTTCATAAACGTATACGAGTCCACCGTTTTTCGCTCGTAACCATCCATCCGTGTAGAGCTGTCCCATTTCCATCTGTTCGGTTCTTTCTGGATTGGTTAACAACGTGTGAGTAGCATTCTCCTGCTTTGTAACTCCGCAAAACAGCACATCGTTCAAGCGATATCCGACAATTTCATCCGTTGCGATTTTTCCATTCCTTTTCCCAAAGAATTTTCCGTTTTCATACACAGTTTCTATATTCCCATTTGTCATTTTTTCCCAGTCCATACCTTCAAAGGTCAGCAACGTTCCCTCTATCCATTCATGATAGTAGTATTTCGCAATTTCATTCTGATTGCTCCATCCATACTTTTTATAAACAATATCATAAAGTTTCCAGGTTCCGTCAATATATGCATAACACCAGGAATGTCCACCAATTGTTCCATAGGCCGGAACTTCCTTCATATCTGCATAGAATCCATCCGCAACAACAGCCGGAATTCCCAGACTTCTAAGCATGTCCTTCATTAATTCCGAATCGCTGATGCAATTTCCCTTTCGCTCATAAAACGTGTCAATGGCATATGCTGATGTTCCACCTTTATAAAGGATATTCTCCTTAATCCAATGTGCAATCTTATCCGTTTTTTCCTGGTTTGTCTTACATCCCTTGGTCACCTTTAATGCCAATGTTCTTATGACATCCTGGTCTTTTTTTGTTCCATATTTTAGTCGTAATCCCAACTTTGGATAACGTTTCACATAGACGTCATTCATATAATCAAAAGCCGCCTTGGTCAGTTTCGGTGTCAGCACATCATACATGCTCTTTTCTCCCGGAGCCACTTTTGCATATGTTGTTTCCACGGAAGCACTTCCGAATAACATGGAACAAACAAGTAACATCATGAATAATTTCTGAATCAAACTCTTTTTCATCTTCAGTTCTCCTTTCAATTTTTAAGTTGAACGATGCACCATTTTGACATGCACCCCATTTTTTAGACAAAATTAAAAAATGGGGTGCATGTCATTTTTGGTGGTTCGTTCAAGTAAATCTATGTTAAAAAACCTTGCCAAAATACAACGGCAAGGTTTTTTTAGTGAAATCTCATCCATTTTATTATAAACGATACAATCCCTAAAATAGAAACTCCAATAAAAAGAAATGCATTCCTTCTGTCATCTTATTTCTCTCCACACAAAATCTTTTGTACACCCGTGGTCCACACATGTTTCTTTGATGCGTCAGTTCTCTTATTTTGCGCCATAACCCCTGCAAGCAAATGAGGTACATACGGTTCTTCAAGATAATCAATTTCTTCATACGTCAGTTCCAAATCTACCGCATTTGCAGCGCCCTCTATATGATGGAGTTTCGTTGCTCCAACTACCGGAGATGTTACCTTGGTAAGAAGCCATGCCAATGATACTTCAGTCATGGTCACACCGTGTTTCTCTGCAAGTTCAGCAACACGACTAATTATCACAGCATCCTGGTCTTTCGTAGCATCATATTTAAACTTCGCATACTTATCCTCAGCAGCTCTCCTGGTATCGTCTTTACCGGGCTTTCTGGAAAGTCTCCCACTTGCCAGTGCACTATAAGGAGTAAGTGCGATATTTTCTTCCTCGCAATACGGAACCATCTCACGTTCTTCTTCACGGAAAATCAAATTGTAATGCCCTTGGATTGAAACAAACTTAGCAAAATTCTCTTTCTCTGCCAGTGCATTCGCCTTTGCAATCTGCCATGCAAAACAGTTTGAAATGCCAATATATCTTGTCTTACCGGCTTTCACGATTCGGTTTAAGCCATCCATGATATCATAAATATCCGTATTCCAGTCCCACATGTGATAGATATACAGATCCACATAGTCCATTCCAAGATTCTGAAGGCTTATGTTAATCATATTTTCTATATGCTGCTGACCGGTGATTCCGCTTTTAATCTCCTCCGGTGTTCTCGGGAGGAATTTCGTTGCAACAACCACATCCTCTCTCTTTGCAAACTCTCTGAGCGCGCGACCCACATACTGCTCGCTGGTTCCACTCTGATAAGCAATCGCCGTATCATAGAAATTCACTCCAAGTTCAAGTCCCCTTTTTATGATTTGCCTTGAATGCTCCTCATCTATCGTCCAACTATGCTGACCTTTCGTTGCATCTCCAAAGCCCATACACCCCATACAGATACGGGATACAGTTAAATCCGAATTACCAAGTTTTGTGTATTTCAAAGTCTCATCCCTCCTCTACTTTACAATACTTTATCAAGCCACTTTTTGATTCCTTTTTCATCGGGGCGATTGATTTGTACGCCTTTTTCCCATTTCACATTACCTTTTACATTCTTATGAAGTTCCTCATCACTTCTTCCTACGCCACTTCCTCCGGAAGTACAGAATGGTATGATTGTCTTATCATTAAAATCATAACTTTCAAGGAAAGTTTCAATAATCCTTGGTGCAACGCCCCACCAGATAGGAAATCCTATGATTACCTTGTCATAAGAAGCCATATCTGATACATTTTCCTCAATCTCTGGTCTTACAGAAGGATTATTCATCTCAACACTGCTTCTGCTTTGCTTATTCATCCAGTTTAGATCGTCAGCCGTATATCTTTCCTTGGGCGTAATTTCAAAGAAATCCGCTCCTGCGATACTAGCAATCTCTTCTCCTACCTTTTTTGTTACACCGCTTGCTGAAAATACAGCTACTAAAGTTTTTATCGACATTTTTATCTCCTTCCTTTTATACGAAACAATCTTTTTTTCTCCTTCTCACTAATTATATAATTATTCAAATAATAAACAAACGCATCACTGCGAAAACTAGGACAATATTTTCTTCCATCCTTATATACCCAAAACTTATGCTCATTTGATTTGTCATGAATCCATTTATCAAACTTTCTTTGTATTTTTTTATATCCTGTTCAATTTCATCTGGAACTAAAATAACATCTGCGTCATATCTATGACGCCTCCTCTTTCTTTAATAGTGTTTTGAAATATCACAGATGTAGAATTTTTATTATGGGCTATTTTATAGTTAATAAAACCAAAGCAAACAATAACAAAGCAACTGTTATAGGAATTATATCCAATGCATCCGAAAAGATATCCACCCAATTTTTTTTTGAACTCAAAAACATCAAGATTGTAAAAATAATATCAATAATAATAACTACT
>JAILRZ010000039.1 GCA_024697845.1 Eubacterium sp.
CAGTATTCTGTGTTTACTTTGATCTTTTTGATGGTTTGTTACAGGCATATGTTTTTGTATTTCTGACTTCACTTTATATCAGTGAAGCAATTGAATAAATTATTTGAGTAAAGGAGAAAAAATTATGATAGCAATTGGAGCAGGTATTGCAGTATTAGGAGCATTAGGTGGAGGTATCGGTATCGGTATCGCAACAGGAAAGGCAGCAGAAGCTGTAGCAAGACAGCCGGAAGCGGAATCAAAGATTCGTAATATGTTAATTTTAGGTTGTGCTCTTGCAGAAGCAACCGCAATTTATGGATTCGTAATCGCATTGATGATTATGTTTATGGTGAAATAAGGAAGGTAGGTTGTAAAGATGCTTGATGTAAGTCCAGAAAGTATTGTTATTACGGTTATCAATCTTTTGATTCTTCTGGTCGCTTTGAGACTTGTGTTGTTTAAACCGGTACAGAAAATAATTGCTGCACGTCAGGAAGAAGCAGATAAGCAATTTGATGAGGCATCCAAGAAACAGGAAGCAGCAGATGAAATGAAAGTTCAGTATGAAAATTCATTAGCAGAAGTTCATGCGGAAAAGAAGAATATTCTAAATGCTGCCAGAGAAGATGCAGACGAACAGTATCAGAAGATTGTGAATGAAGCACGTAGTGAGGCAAAGCATATTAAGAAGAAGGCAGCAGTGGAAGCTGAAGCACAGAAAGAACAGATTATGAAAAGTGCTGAAAAAGAAATTGCTGATATGATTGTAAATGCGGCAGCAAAAGTCGTAGGTGAACAAAGTGGTTTGGAGAGCAATGCAGCTCTTTATGATGAATTTTTAAATAAAGCAGGTGAATAATAGTGACTCAGACAACAATGAAATATGCGAAGGATTTAAAAAATACGGGTATTTCTAAGGAGATGTTGCAGCAGATTAAAGAAATTCTGGAGGCTGTTCCGCAGATTCAGGAGGACTTTGAGAATCCGACTGTAGAGATTGAAAAGAAACACCTGGTTATTGAGAGAGTTTTCCCAAATGAAATCCGAAATTTTTTGAAAATCTTATGTGATAATAATGAATTTCAATTATTTGATGATATTTGCAACACTTTTTCAGAATTGGAAAAGGATCCTTTAAAAAAAGATGATTATGCAGAATTAATTTATGTAACAGAACCAACAGAAGAACAATTGAATCGTATTAAAGATTTTCTAAAGAAGGAATATCATAATGATAATATCGCTTTAGAATTGAAAAAGGATGATTCTATTAAAAGTGGATTTATTCTTCGTATTGGCACAAAAGAATATGACTGGAGTGAACAGGGAAGAATTGATCAGTTAAAGAAGAAAGTTTCCAAAAATGTTTCCATTGGAAATAATTTTAGTCAGGAAAGTATTATTTCTATTTTAAAATCCAGTATTGAAGACTTTGAATTGGAAGCAAAGAATAAGGAAATCGGTCTTGTAAAATTCGTTGGTGACGGAATTGTAAGAGTAAGCGGAATTGATCATGCTTGTTATGGTGAAATCGTTCTGTTTGACTGTGGCGTTAAGGGAATGGTTCAGGATATCCGTCGCAATGAAATCGGTATTATTCTTTTTGGTCGTGATACGGAAATTCATGAAGGAAGTCGTGTTGTTCGTACCGGAAAGATGGCAGGAATTCCTGTTGGAGAAGGATTCCTGGGACGTGTTGTAGATGCGTTAGGTGCGCCGATTGACGGAAAGGGACTGATTGAAGAAAGTGATTATCGTCCAATCGAAAATCCGGCTCCAAGTATTGTAGACAGACTTTCTGTTTCCGAACCAATGGAAACAGGTATTCTTTCAATTGATTCTATGTTCCCGATTGGTCGTGGACAGAGAGAATTGATTATCGGAGACCGTCAGACAGGTAAAACATCAATTGCAATGGATACGATTTTAAATCAGAAGGGCAAAGATGTCATTTGTGTATATGTAGCAATTGGACAGAAATCTTCCACCATTGCAAAGATGGTCAATGCATTGAAAAAAGGTGGAGCAATGGATTACACCATTATTGTGTCAGCCACAGCGTCCGACCCGGCACCACTTCAGTATATTGCACCGTATTCCGGTACTGCCCTGGCAGAATATTTTATGTATCAGGGAAAAGATGTGTTAATCGTTTATGATGATTTATCAAAACATGCGGTAGCATATCGTGCAATTTCCTTATTGTTAGAGCGTTCACCGGGACGTGAGGCTTATCCGGGAGACGTTTTCTATCTTCATTCCAGATTGTTGGAGCGTTCTTCCAGATTAACTCCGGAAGCGGGCGGCGGTTCCATTACTGCATTGCCAATTATTGAAACACAGGCGGGAGATGTATCTGCTTATATTCCAACGAATGTTATTTCAATTACGGATGGACAGATTTATCTGGAAAGCGAGTTGTTCTTTGCAGGACAGAGACCTGCCGTAAACGTTGGTCTTTCCGTATCCCGTGTAGGTGGTGCGGCGCAGACAAAGGCAATGAAAAAAGCAGCAGGTAGTATCCGTATTGACTTGGCACAGTATCGAGAGATGGAAGTATTTACACAGTTTTCTTCCGATCTGGATGATGCAACAAAAGCACAGTTGGCACATGGTAAAGCTTTGATGGAATTATTAAAGCAGCCGTTAGGTGCTCCGTTTAGCATGGCTGAACAGGTTGTGACTTTGGTTGCAGCCAGTGAACATTTATTAAGCGATATTCCGGTAGAGAATTTGAAAAAATTCCGTCAGGATTTATTAAAAGAATTTCAGTTAAATCATTCAGATATTATCAATCAGTTGGAAACAACAAAGAATTTATCTGATGAAATGAAAGCTTCCATTGTTGAAGCAGTAAAAGAATTTAAGAATCGAGAGTGATAAGGTATGGCGAATACAAAGGAGATTCAAAATCGAATAAAAAGTATTCAGGATACAATGAAAATCACAAAGGCGATGTATATGATGTCTTCCATGAAACTGCGAAAGGCAAAGCAGAAGTTGGAAAATACGGAAGCTTATTATCATGGGTTGCAGGAACAGATTAAAGATATTCTTGTACACTTTCCAAATATGGAGCATTTGTATTTTGATAACCGTTCGAAGGATCGAATGGAGGCAATCAAGAAAAAAGCCTTTGTTGTTATTACCGGTGATAAGGGAATGGCTGGTGCGTACAATCATAATATTCTGAAAGAAGCACAGAAAATGGTGGATGAATCAGAATCTTATCGATTGTTGGTTGTTGGTGAAATAGGACGACACTTTTTTATGAGTCAGGGCTATCAGATTGAAGCAAACTTTACTTATTCTGCTACCAATCCATCTATGCATCGAGCCAGAGTCATCACGGAGCATATCTTCGATTTGTATAATAGAGAAGAAATTGATGAAGTGTATGTAATCGGTACGGAAATGGTTAACAGTATGCGTGCTGATGTTCACGTGGAACAGGTAATGCCCCTGAAGACCCGTGATTTCATTGCTCAGGAATTGATTGATGAGGCAAAAGAGGATCGAATCAATAATGACTGGTATACCATCTATCCTTCTCCAAAGAAGGTTTTGGAAAAACTGGCATACAACTATGTAACCGGATATATGTATGGTGCTTTGGTTGAAAGTACAGCCAGTGAAGAAAATTCCAGAATGATGGCAATGAAGTCTGCTACAGATAATGCGGAAACAATGCTTTCTGAATTATCCGTTGAGTTTAATAGAGTACGTCAGGCAGCTATTACACAGGAAATTACAGAAGTTATTGGTGGTGCAAAGGCACTTGGTAATAAAAAGAAGAAACAAAGTGAAGTGAGGTAATCACGTTATGGAAAATAAAGGAAAAATCGTTCAGGTTTCCGGACCTGTAATTGACGTTGAATTTTCAAATGGAATTCTTCCATCCATTAAAGATGCACTGT
This sequence comes from Eubacterium sp., assembly GCA_024697845.1. Lineage (GTDB taxonomy): Bacteria > Bacillota > Clostridia > Lachnospirales > Lachnospiraceae > Eubacterium_G. Next base: position 3,900 of record JAILRZ010000039.1, read on the forward strand.
ATGTTATCAACGATGGAAAAAAATGTGTGATGGAAGTATCCCAGCACATTGGTGAAAATGTAGTTCGTTGTATTATGCTGGCTGCCAGCGAAGGACTTCATAGAGATATGGAAGTTATCGCTACCGGCGATGGAATTAAAGTTCCAGTAGGAGAGGCAACCTTAGGAAGATTGTTTAATGTTTTGGGAGAAACTTTGGATGATGGAGCTTCTCTGGAAAATGAAGAACATTGGACCATTCACAGAGAACCCCCTACATTTGATGAACAGAGCCCGGTAGTGGAAATGCTGGAAACAGGTATTAAGGTTATCGACTTGTTGGCTCCTTATGCAAAGGGTGGAAAAATTGGTTTGTTCGGTGGTGCCGGTGTAGGTAAAACCGTATTGATTCAGGAATTAATTCATAATATTGCGACAGAAAGTGGTGGATATTCCATCTTTACCGGTGTTGGAGAACGTTCCAGAGAAGGAAATGATCTTTGGAAAGAAATGATGGAATCCGGAGTACTTGATAAGACCGCTTTGGTATTCGGTCAGATGAATGAGCCACCAGGATCCCGTATGCGAGTAGCGGAAACAGGATTGACAATGGCAGAGTATTTCCGTGATGTGGAAAAGCAGGATGTATTATTGTTTATTGATAATATTTTCCGTTTCGTTCAGGCAGGTTCAGAAGTATCTGCGTTGTTGGGACGTATGCCATCTGCGGTAGGTTACCAGCCAACACTTGCCAATGACCTGGGTGAATTACAGGAAAGAATTGCATCCACAAAGAATGGTTCTGTAACATCTGTACAGGCTGTATATGTACCGGCGGATGACTTAACAGACCCGGCTCCGGCAACAACATTCTCACATTTGGATGCTACAACCGTATTATCCAGAAAAATTGTAGAGCAAGGTATTTATCCGGCAGTGGATCCATTGGAATCTACTTCCAGAATTTTGGAACCGGATGTGGTAGGAGATGAACATTATCAGGTAGCAAGAGCAGTTCAGGAAACATTACAGAAGTATCGTGAATTGCAGGATATTATTGCAATTCTTGGTATGGAAGAACTTTCAGATGAAGATAAACAGACCGTTTATCGCGCAAGAAAGATTCAGCGTTTTCTTTCACAGCCATTCAGCGTAGCTGAAAACTTCACCGGTGTTAAGGGTGTATTTGTTCCTGTAGAAGAAACCGTTAGAGGCTTTAAGGCAATCTTGGATGGAGAAATGGATCAGTATCCGGAAGCAGCATTCTTTAATGTTGGTACTATTGAAGATGTGAGAGCAAAAGCAAAAACATTACGTTAATTATAGATTCATGAAAGGTATGGAAGAATGAATACATTTTCATTGAAAGTCATAGCTTGCGATAAAGTATTTTACGATGGAGAATGTGAAATACTGACCTTTCCTAGTGCGGATGGGGAAATGGCAATTATGGCAAATCACGAGGGTTTCACTACGGTAACGGAAATCGGAGAAATTAGATTCCGTATTCCCGGTGGTGAATATATTAAAGCAATTGTATCGGATGGTATTTTGCGTGTTGACAAGAATGAAGTAGAACTGATTGTTTACTCTGCAGAAAAGCCGGAGGATATTGACACCTTCCGAGCTCATGCAGCAATGGAGCGTGCCAGAGAACAGTTGCAGCAAAAGCAGAGTATTATGGAATATCATGTGTCAACGGCATCTCTTGCCAGAGCCATGGCAAGACTTCGTGGTGCAAAGAAATAGGAGAAAGAAGAATGCTTTTTGATTTTGACTTGAAATTACAGATTTGTTCTATTGTTATTTCAATAATTAGTACTTTTTTATTTAAAGTGATATTAAAAAAGAATGTCAAAGAAACATTGGCATTCTTTTTGCTTTGTTGTTATTTTATTATTGTTTTAAAGAAAACACAGTTCCCAATTCATATAAATAATATGATTCTGGAACAAGAAACCGGTGGAATCAAATTTGGAAGGGACATTAATTTAATTCCATTGAAGGATTTTGCTCATTGGACCAGTCTGGTAAATATCGGAATGTTCGTTCCTATCGGATTTTTGCTAGGTCATTTATTGAAAGAACATTGGAAGAAATGTTTGATTACAGGATTCGTTTTAAGTATGATTTTAGAGAGTTCACAATTATTGGTAAATTTGTTAATAGGATACAATTTCAGAACCTTTGATGTGAATGATTTAATTTTTAATACGTTAGGGACTATAATAGGATATGTATTTTTTAATGGATGTTTAAAATTATACAAGAAAGCGGAGAGGGAGGAAGAAAATGAAAGACGTGGTAGTAAAGGTCAGTA
>JAILRZ010000044.1 GCA_024697845.1 Eubacterium sp.
CGATACTTGCTGCAGAAGTTTTTCCCTGATACTTTCCTGATACAAGACCAACAATTCCCATTGGAAGGCATGCTGCAAGAATTTCCAATCCCTGAACCGCTGTAATATCTACTGCACCACTTCCGATAATACCAATCTTTGACAATGCAATAAATCCGATTAACAATCCGTAAAGTCCCTGTGTACCTGGCAATAACTGCATAATCAATACCTTTGCAAACTTTGTTGGATCTTCTGTCATAACACCGGATGCTGCCTGTCCGGCAATACCTACACCAATTGCAGATCCCATACCAGCCATAAGCACTGCAATTGCAGCTCCAAGTAACGCATAAAATAAACCTAAATCACTAAAAAATTGTCCTAAACTCATCGTTTCCTCCATTCTGCCTCTTAGGCAATATCATTAAAATTTGTATATTTTGTTTCTGTTTCGAAAGGACGGAACTCTCTGCCGCCACCTTCGTAAAACTTTCCAAAGAATTCTACAAACTGTAAACGGTTTGTGTGCACATAGGCTCCCAGCAAGTTAATTGCCATATTGAAAATATGTCCAAAAATAAATACTGCAATAAACAGAATCACTCCCGGAACACTTTTTCCGCCCATCGCTGCCATTGTATTAATAACCTGAGCGATTACTCCGGTTGCCAGTCCTAATGCAAGAAGTCTTGAGTACGATAACAAATCACTAAGCCAACTCGTAATATCGTACAGACTATAGGCTCCCAGCAACAATCGCTTTGCAGGATTCTTTGCTCTTCTTCCCGCCATAAACAGGATTCCTAACATTCCCACAATGGTAATCACTTTTGAGAAGGTAATTAACCAGTTCGGAAAATGAATCATTCCTCCTGTAAAGGATGCGAAAATACTTGTTGGAATTAACATCAGTATCAATCCAATCAGGAACAGATACCACATCAACACATCAAATACAAAGGATGTAACATCCTTTTCTTTCAACATTAAATATCCTTTAATTGCCAACCCGGTAAACAAATGAATAATACCGAAAATCATACAATAAATCAGCATCTTCATCGGTTCTTTTACCGGTTCAAACCATACCGGCGGTATGGTAATTTCTTTTCCAAAAAAGGTACTGCTGATTACAGACACCGCGTTTCCAAAGAATCCTCCAAAAAGAATTCCCCAAATCAATGTAGAAATTCCACAGTACATAAACATCCGGAAAGTCTGTGCCATTCCCTTTTCCATTCTCGGAAACTTCTTCAACAAGATAAAGCATCCTAAAAACATAATCAATCCATACGCCGCATCCGACAGCATAATTCCGAATAGGAAATAATAGAAAAGAGCTGTTAATGCTGTAGGATCAATTTCCTTTTTTGTCGGTAATGCAAAGGACTTTACAACGCCTTCTACTGCACCGGTAAAACGATTATTTTCAATCAGTACCGGAGCTTCTTCCTGCTCTTTAATCGGTTCGCTTTCAAAGAATACCTCAAATCGTTGCTGTAATTCTTCCTTTATTTTTTCTACATCCCGTTCCGGCATATATCCGGTAATCATAAACGTATGCTTCGATTGTTCCAGTTCTCCCAGAACTTTATACTTTTCTCCACGGGTACGGTAATAATCACTTAATCTCTTGAAATCTTCCCTGTATTCCGCTTCCACTTCTTCTTTCTTCAATAACAGACTAATATCTTTTTCCGCCTTCTGAATTCTGTCCTGTCTGTTTTCAATGGATTTCTTCGGAATATGATGGGCCACTACCGGTGGCTTGGTGAAATTCAGTTTTCGTAGAAACTGTTCTACTGCTTCTTGTTCTTCCCGGATAAACAAACACGATACATAGGTCTGATATTTATCCTGATGAACCACCTGCATCTGTAACTGCTCCGGTGCATTCATTTCTTCAGCTTTTTTTAAAAGCCCTTCCTGGTCTAAAGATGCCGAGATACAACCAATCTGATGGGCTGTCGTGCGGGTTCCTGTATAATTCATCGCCACATCCATTTCCACCCAGGGTTCCAGCATCTTTATTTCATCCTGAAACTTTAAGATATCTGCTTTCTTCTCATCAATCTGTTTTTTCAAAGAAAGAACATTTCCCACATGAGTCATTAATTCCTGTTGTTTTTCCACCAGCGAATCATATTCCTCACTCTCAATTAATTTCTTTCCTTCCAAAGAAGACAGCATCGACGTTTCTTCCGGACATAGTTCCTGCAAAATTTCCAATGCACTTTCAGCCAGTGCAGCATTTTTTTCAAAAATGGAAACTTGCGTTGCCGTATTTGTTTTTTTAAAAAACGCTTCTGGCTGTTCTTTCTCGCTATACAGTAACTCTTCACAGATTTCCAAAACGCCGCGTTTTTGTAACAGTTCCAGGATTCCTTTTCGGTTCTCTTTCATTGCACAAATCATAACTTTGTGCATATTCAAAACTGCCATGGTTTCCTCCTGCTATCCTATAATTTCCTGCATCACTGCTGCTACAGCTCCACTCATTTTATCTTCTGCCGTATTATCAATGATGGATATTTCTTTTTCAATCCTGCCACGAACCAACTCGGTTTCTTTCTGACAGTCCTGCTTTGTCCTTTCCATTTTTTCGCCACACTGTTCTTCCGCAGCCTTTAATTCTTTTTCACGAAGTTTCAACGCTTCCTGTTTGACTTCTTCTTTCATTTTCATCGTCTGAACTTTTGCTGCCTCAACCTTTTGATTGGCTGCCTCTTCTGCCTGCTTAATTGCATCAACAGTCTCTCGAATCATAAAGTCCTCCCTCCTTTGCTCGTCTGTTTTGTTATATTTCAATCGAAACGTTTACTCTGCCGGAAATTCCATTGTAAATTCCACACCACCTTTTTTGTTTTCTGCATAGCAGATTCCATGATGTTTCTTCGTAATTTCCTTTACAATGTAGAGTCCTACTCCAATATTCGCACTTGCATTTCCACTTTTCTTTGAGAATAGTTTCTTCCAGATATCTTCCATATGTTCTTCCGGAATCTGTTCTCCTTCGTTGTATACCGACAGGAAAATCCGATTGTCTTTTTTTCTTAATGAAACCTTAACTTCGGTTCCTTCATTGGCATGCTCATATGCATTTCGCATAAAATTATTAAAAGCTTGTCCCAACATTTCCTGATTCATTGTCATTATAATATCTGGTTCAATTTCAAAATGACATCGTATATGTTTTCGATTCATCCAAGAAACATATTTCTTTTCTTCTTTTTTCAAAAGTGCAGAAAGATTTCGTTTCTCAAACTGAATATTGGATTCTATTTCATCTACCATGGAAATATTCAATAATTCCCGAATCATTTTGGACATTTTTCCAATCTCCTCCATGATGGAATCATAGTATTCCTCCATGGCATCCGGGTAATCAATATTGAGCATCTCAACCTGGCTGGATACAATCGCAAGTGGAGTCTTTAATTCATGGGTTGCCATACGAACAAAGTTCTGTTTCCGCTCATCCATTTCCATTAAATCCTGATATTGACTACTTAAAAGATAATTATAATTCTTTTCTTCCAGCAACTTGGAATTGATTTGCTCATACATTTCTTCAATACGATCCTTTAATTGGCCGATTTCATCATTAGTAAACTGATAACCTGTTCCATAATTTCTTTCACCATTTTTCATTTTCTGAGCCATCTTTCCCAACTCTTCAATTGGTCTGATTGTACGATGAGCCTGATAAAATCCAAATATCATTCCTAGAATTAGCGCTACAACCATTTCAACCAGCATAAACCGGCTCATCAATTCCACACTTCCGGCCAATGATTTAATATTCAAAGTCGTACGAATATAAACCGTATTACCCGACTTCTTCACTTTTCCCATTAACTCAATATGATTATCATTAATCACTGTTTCCGGATTCTCTTTGTAGTTTTCTACATTTAGAACTCCAAAACTATCCGGTCTCAAGTTCAAATTTCTCTTACGACTGCTGGTGTAAAGAATTCTTTCATCATTGAATACATCTACAACAAATCCTTGTGAAACCAGATCATCTAGTACCCTTGTCTCTTTCGCCCCCATCTTTTCAAGGTTCATTCGAGACAATTCACGAAAATTTTCAACCATATTTTGCCTTGTCTTGTAAATGTAGAAATCTTTTGCAAATACGGCATAATTAAGAATCATTCCGCCAACAATTCCTATTAGGAAAATCGTAATTCGGATCATATACTTTGTTTTAATTTTGTTTTTCATAATCCTTTACCTCAAAACGGTAACCAACTCCGTACACGGATTGTATATATGGATGCTCCTCTGTCATTTTCTTTCTCAACTGTTTTACCAAAGTATCAACAGTTCTCATATCTCCATCATATTCAAATCCCCACACGGCATCTAAAATACGTTCTCTGCTGACAACGATATTTTCATTTTCAGCAAAATAAACCAAAAGTTCAAACTCTTTTGGAGTTGTTTCAAAAAATTCATTATTCAGATAAGCCTTTCGATAATTTTTCTCCAGACGAAGGGCTCCTCGTTCCAATGCATTCGGTCCTTTTTGAATATTTCTTTCGATTAGTTTGTCCATATGTGCCAAAAGAACAGTCATCAAAAACGGCTTTGTAATATAATTATCTGCACCACAGTTCAAACCTTCCAACTGATCTTCTTCAGCCTCCCTGGCCGTCAGCATAATAATCGGAACATCTGAGTGTTTTCGAATTTCTTTTAACACTTGAATTCCATCGATATCCGGCAACATTCCATCCAACAATACAATGTCTATTTTCTTGCTGTTTTCAAAAAACAAATCGATTCCTTTGTTGCCATTTTCTGCAAGAAATACTTCAAATTGATTTCGTTGTAAAAATTTTGCAAGCACTTCCCTTAATTTAATATCATCTTCAACAATCAATGCTGCTTTCTTTCCTTTTATCATACGCGTACCTCATCCTTTTCTAACATTCCAGTAGGATTCCACTTAAACTATCACTCTACCAAGGGCTTGTGATGATATTGTGTTTCTCCGCCCTTATTTTTTTGGAAACAAAAGTTTTTCATTGTAAAATTTTGATTTCTTCTTCAGTTCTTCATACAAGGAATCATATCCATACTGCTCTGCCAATGTTTTCTTATCCGAAAACAAATTCACACCTAAAGCTAATTGTTCCCCATCAATCTGTACACCTAAAGCTGCAAGAGTAGATGGGAAGAAATCCAACGTTGTAAATCGTCTGTTCTTGACTTTCTGAGGTTGTACAGCAGAATTAATAAACACATTGAACACCTTTCTCTGTTCCATCTGAATATTATATTTTGCATAAAAATCCGGATCCATACTACAATGATCACCACAAATCACAATCGTAGTATTTTCATAAAAATCCTGCTGCTGAATCCATTGTACAAACTCAGCAACCTGTTTTGATGCACAAGACCAAACATTACCATACTGGTCCTCGTGTTCTTTCTTACACTTCGGACAAACATACCCTCCGATATGGTGAGTATCTACCGTAAGCATTGTGAAGTTAAACGGTTGGTCCTTCTTTGCCAGATTTGTAAGCTTTTCTTTCGCATAGGAGTACAACTTCTGATCTTCAAATCCCCACCATTCAAAATAATCCTTATCTATCTTTCCTTCATCAATGGCGGAGTAATAATCAAAATAGTCCTCATATCCGTGCTGAGTCAGATAAGATTTTCTTCCACCGAAAACCAAATCCGAGCCACACATAAAATAATTGTAATATCCTTCTTCTTTCAGAATATCTCCCAACCCGGTTGCTCCCGGTAGGAAATATTCGAACTTATCCATAGAATTTCCCTGAATTGCCAGTTTCAACGGAAGACCGGTTCCTTCTGAAACCATCCCCCCCATAGTCCAACCGCCACCTACGGTAACATTGGCACCTTTAAACTGTTCATTCTGGGAAAAACTCACATTTTCCTTTTCCAAGCGGGTCATTTCCGGAATATAGTTCGTATCAAAAACACCTCCGTTTTCCTTGTCCTGTAATGAACTTTCTCCGGACTCCACAAAAATGTATATTAGATTTCTTTTCTTTTCCGGAAAAACCAGTTTGGTGGTTTTTGGTTCCTTATAGTGTTCCTCGATAAATGTTGATACCACATACTGACTTCGAATAAAAGAAGATATTTCCAGAAAATAATTGGCAATACCAAAGGTAAGAGCAAGCATTCCAACGATAAAGATTACCGCTTTCTTTCTTGTCAGTAAAAACCAACTTTCTTTCCACCCGGTCTTTTTCAACAATTTTGCCATCCACTTTTTTCTAAAAAACCAAATGAATGCAATTTCCAGAACCATTACCAGAACTGCCGGAAGCAATCCTTTTAACAGGTAACTGATTACAAAAGAGCCGGACGTTCCTTCCAGTGGCATAATCATGGTAAACACAATACTGCTTAATGTAACTCCGCCAAAATTTTTCTGTTCCCAGATTAAACTAAATCCAAAAAGGACAAACAGGAAAATTACCAGTTGACATCCGATAACCCATTTCATTTTTCCTTTTTGCTGTATCTGTTTCCCGCCTTTATGTTCTTTCATTGTTTTCTCCTGCTCTTCTTTCTCCGTTAAATTGTGTAGAACCAGTTTTCTTCCGGATTTAACTCACTTGCTTCAATATAGTCATACTTGCTTTTCATATCTAATTGCTGATTCTTAATAGACACTGTCACACCCGGTTCCACTGATTTTGTGATAAATGCATTACTTCCAATGACAGCACCACGTCCAATGACCGTTTCCCCTCCCAAAATGGAAGCTCCGGCATAGATTGTCACATGGTCTTCAATGGTCGGGTGTCTCTTAACTCCCTTTAAGCGCTGTCCGCCTCTCGTTGAGAGAGCACCAATTGTCACACCCTGGTAAACTTTCACATAATCGCCAATAATTGTTGTTTCTCCAACTACAATTCCTGTTCCGTGATCAATGAAAAAATATTTTCCAAGAGTAGCTCCCGGATGAATGTCAATTCCGGTCTTGCTATGCGCCTGTTCCGTCATCATTCTTGGAATGATTGGAATTCCAATTTGGAACATTTCATGCGCCAGTCTATTAATTGTGATTGCGTATAGTCCCGGATAACAGAGAATAATTTCATTCTTATTAAAGGCTGCCGGATCTCCGTCAAAAGTCGCCAAAACATCCGTTTCCGTATATTCTCTAATTTTTGGAATCTGTTTAAAAAATTCCAAAGACATCTGTTTTGCTCTCTGTTCAATTTCCGTTTGATTCAAAGATGCATTTTCCGGTAACTGACGCAACACAATACTAATCTGCTTCGTCAGATTGAAAATAACATCTTCAATGATGACCGTCAATCGGCTGTCATCATTATAAAACCGGTAAGACTTATCCCTATAATATCCGGGATATACGATGTTCAACAGTTTTTTTGTAATATCAGCCACCACTTCCGTGTCCGGCTGGTCAAACAGTTCAATGGTATCGATGGTTCGATCCGTTTCGTAATCTTCCAAAATGCTATTTACAATGTCTTTAATCTCATCCTCAATTTTATTATGCATTTTCCACCTCCGTCATTTCATTATATGCAAATGACACTTCGGAGATTAGTTATTATCTCCTAATTCTTTCTTAATTGCTGCTAATAATTCATCATAGTTTTCAAATGCAGGGAATTCCGGATATTCTGCTTTAATTGCATCTGTACTCTTAAATAAAAATCCTGCTTTACTTGC
>JAILRZ010000043.1 GCA_024697845.1 Eubacterium sp.
GAAAGGGCGGTGTCTTAACCGCTTGACCATGGAGCCATATGGCTGTAAAAATCTATACAGCCCCTATAATGTACCAAATCGAATTTAGTTTGTCAACAAAAATTTTAAATTATTTTAAAGGATTGTGATCATAAATAAAACTCAGCACTCCATTTTCTGCAATTGCCTTGCATACCTGCTGTCCCCATTCCGTTGTACTAAACACAGTAACAATAATACAGGCAATCCACAAAATGACCATTGCTTCCAGCAATCCCATAATCGCCCCTCCCGCGGTATTAAACCCATGAATAATCGGAAGTTTCGCCACAATATTCAATACATGTGCCAAAATTGCAAACAAAATCGAAAGGACAATTAACAGAATAATAAAAGTCGCTGCATCCAGAATCATATCGCAAAGATAGTTCGTAATGTATTCATTTAATGATTTGACTTTCTTGTCTCCATAATTCTGATTATTTTTCTTCAAATCCTCTCGGATGCTTTTAGGCAATGGCAATTTATCAATAATCGCCTCCTGACTTTTTGTTCCGGTCTGGGTCATATCTACTGTCATTTTCTTTACGTGATCATCGACATAGGTTCCCACTTTTGTTTCAACTGATTGAAACACCGGTGTCTTTTCAATCAGCATTTTTGCCGGTGGCGTCAGTACATGAATCAAAACAACAATTCCGACCAAGGAAACCAATGAAAAAGCCATACGAATCATTCCCCGTTTCAAGCCTAACAAAATCATTAATATTACAAATACTCCGGTTCCCACGAGTATCATATTTCCCATAGTAATTCCTCCATACATTTCTCTACTTAATGCGAATCTTCTGGATTTCCGCATTGGTAATCAGCAAAAACTCTCTAGACTGCGGTAATGGAATAATCGAACTGATTTCTCCATTAAAGGTATAAGTAAATTTTTCAACACCATAAAAAGAAATCATTTTACAATTCAAATCGTCATAGATTAATACATTATCATCTACAAAATCAATTTTCTGGAAAGTCTGGCTTGTGGACGATGACATTACCTGCGTTCCATTCATATTGTATACTTCGATTCTACTTTTTGAATCTCCTTTTCCTTCCAGATAAGTAATTCCAACATAGTCTTCGTTCATAAACACTTTCTGAATCTGGTGCTTCACATCAATCGATTTGCTCAATTTCGGTGTTTTTCCAACATCATAAATGGAAATGACATCTTCCCCTACGGCAACGGCCTTGCTTGAAGAAACAAACGATACTTTTGGAACGACTGTTTCCTCATAGTCTTCAAAGCTTGCTGCGATTCTATTTTTATATTCCTCTCCGTCCTTGGAAAAATCATAGAATACAACTTTGTTGTGAAACACACCGTTGTTTACCGCCAAATAAGAAACCATCATCTTCTCTCCATCCTCTGACAATGAAAAGTTCAAAGGATATCCATTCTCATCGATGATTGTCTTATGGGAAATTAATTGATTGCCTTCCAGATCATATGCTTCAATATAATTTGCATTCTGCTCTTCCTCAAGTGCTGCCACAACACCTTGGGAAGATATTTCCACTTGAACGATTGGATAATTTACTGTAACATTCCCACAGCGTCCATTCTCATCGTAAATGTAGATGTCATTGGTGTTCTTATCTGCAATTACAAGATACTCATCACACACATCCACAATCGGTGCCTTCATTTCATACGCCTCATCCCATCTCACTTCTTCTCCGTCAATATAAGAAATTCCATCATTGCTGTACTTTACCACAAAATTTCCAAAAGAGACGAACTTGCTTTTTTCCGTACTTTTCAATTTTACAGAAGAAAGGACGCTATAATGATCATACTTATAGAAACGATTGTACAAAAACAAGGCCAACAAAATAAGCAGTACAAAAATAAATCCAAGAACCATTAATGCTTTTTTATTATTTTTTAGAGAATGCAACCAGAGTCCCCGATTGGACATTTCTCCATTTCGATTAATCACTTTAAGTTTTCTTCGTGCCAAAACAAACAAACCTCCATAAATCTATAAAGATTATACACTATGTTCCCTAATCTGGCACTATTTTTTTCAATTACGGAAGCAATATTTTTTCTCCTTCGATAATCGTATAATCGTCATCAATTTGATTCACTTCCTTAATTTTATCAATCATTTCACTGGTTCCATAATACTTCAAACTGATATCATATAAAGTTTGCCCTTTTTTCACCGTGTGGTAAGTCCCTGCAAAAGAACTTTCTAAATCGTCTCTTTTTTCCACTTTCTTTTCCACCTTTTTTTGTTTGTTTTCATCACCTTTTCCTGAAGTTTCCTTTGATTGTTCTTCGATTGTTGTACTGACAATCGTCAACCTTTCATTTTCTGTTGTTTGTTCTTTCTCATAAGCATCAATGATTTCGTTCACTGCCTTTGCTTCCCGGTCTGTTTGGTACCCGGCAATCGTCTTTTTAATGTTTTTCAGTTCTCCGTAATTGTTCAACATCACCACAGTAGAAAGTAAAAGCGCAATAATTAACATTCCACTGATTCCGTAAGCAAAGCGTCCTTTCCCGATTCCGTTGATTTCTTTCATTCGTTCTTCCACAGACGCTTCTGTTTTTGTTTCTCTTTCCGCAGTCTTTCCTGCAGTTTGATGATCGGAACCTGCTTTCACTTTTGTCTCCGACGCCTGCACTCCCTTAACATATTTTTTCATTTTCTCATTCTTTTCAAAATAGATATAATATCCCTTCTGTTTCACAAAAGACGTCTGCTCATACAAATAAAATCCTTCTTCATTTTCCGAGCGGTCGGAAATAAAACATACCTTATTATTTCCGGCAAAATTATCTAAATGAATTTTTCGGATTCCATTCATATCTTCCGAAACACGATATGGTACGGAAGCATACCAGCCAACAATATCCAATTGTTCAAAGTACTGTTTCTTGTCCTGATAAATTCCGGTCCAGATTTCATCATTAAAAATAATGCTGTTCTCCAGAACTTCTCTCACTTCCACCATTCCCTTAATGAAAATGTATGCGTTCCCGCCACTATTTTGCATCTGACCTAAAAGAATTCCATATTGCAGGTCATTCTCACTTTCCGGCTTTTTCTTTAAACGATTCATTACATAATCTTCTATGTAAATTTTCTTGTTAGAATTACTACTCCCAATCTGCCTAATATTTTTTGGTATCTTCACCTTCACATGACTTTCCGGTTCTTTCCCGCTATAAACTTTCTCTATCATGAAACCTCCCCCTTATCTTTAATTCTTTCAAAGAATATCACAGACAGATTGTTTTAATTTGTCAAAACAAGGTGAGAGCCACAATCTTTTTAACGACAAAAAAAGTACCCTTCCAACAAGGGTACTCTCCAATCAACATAGTTATTTTCAAATCTCTACAACCTGACGAAATACTTCTCCAATTGCATCACGAATCACCAAATTTGCTCTGGAATCTTTCGGCGTTGCACTTTTATTAATCAGTACCAATTGATTTCCCTGATAATAGTTAATCAATCCTGCTGCAGGGTAAACTGCCAGAGAAGTTCCTCCAATAATCAACACATCCGCTGTAGCAATAGCATGGACAGCTTTCTGAATAGTTGTCTGATTCAGCCCTTCTTCATAAAGAACCACATCCGGTTTTATAAAGCCTCCACATTCACAGATAGGCACACCATCCATTTTCATTATATCATCTAAGGAATAAAATTTATGGCAGGTTTCACAATAATTCTTATGTACTGTTCCGTGCAATTCATATACTTCCTTACTTCCTGCCATTTGATGCAGACCGTCAATATTCTGTGTAATGACTGCCTTCAGTTTTCCCATTTCTTCTAATTTTGCTAACGCCAGATGTGCGGCGTTTGGTTTCACATCAGGGAACAGCATTTTATTCCGGTAAAACCAGTAAAATTCCTCGCGGTTTCTCATGTAGAAGCTATGGCTGAGAATCGTCTCCGGCGGATAATCGTACTCCTGATTATAAAGTCCATCCACACTTCTAAAATCCGGGACTCCACTTTCCGTGCTGACTCCGGCCCCTCCAAAAAATACAATCCGTTGCCCCTGATCAATTATTTTTTTCAATTCCAGAATTTTATCGTCCATGAAATCACTCCCTTCTGTTTGAAATGATATCTAATGTCATTTCTATTCATTGACCTACTATCTATCATTTTACACCAGATGGCAGTTTTTCAAAAGTATGATTTCACTTTTCTGACGATATTTTATTCTACCAAAAATTCAATATTTGCCATAGCTATCAAATCTCCGCTTTCTACCTTCATCGGCTGATGAGGCAACAGCTTCATCTCATTCAGAAATGTTCCATTTGTCGAATTTAAATCTTCAATATAAAATCCCTGTTCGTCTGCCGACAGTTTCATATGGACCCTACTGATAACCGGACTGTCAATAATGTAATCACTGCTTTTCCTGCTTTTTCCAAAAATGCATGGAAAGATATTGGGCTGAATGACAATCGGCGTTTCCAAATTTTTGCTGGACAGCTTTATAGAATAAATAGTCCCACTGCTTGCCAAAAAAACTGTTGCATCTTCAAAGTCCGCCTGAATAAGTTCCTCCTTTGTGACATCTACCTCTGTGGGACTTTTCAATTCCTCCTCATCCTGATACTCTGTTTTTCGAAACAACCCTTTTAACCATTCCCAAAAATTCTTTTTCGGTTCGTCAATTTCAAAAATATTTTCTTCTTTTGCCCGGTGCTGAGGCTCTGCTTTCCTTTTCTCTTTTTCATTAACAGATTCCACTAAATCCTGCAAATCCTGAATTGTATAACTGTCACTGATTGTAATCTGCATCATTCCATAAATGATTTCCGTTGCTACTTTATCTTCATGGTTCACATTGGCTAACAAAAAATCAAACAGCATTCTCATGTTAACCTGTAAATCCGTTTCAAGGGTCGGGCAATATCCAAAATAATATTTTTCCTCTTTCAAATCCACGAAAATGCACTCCGGATCAAACAGAATCTGATTCACATCTAACAGATATTCCTTCATCGCTTCATTCATTTTTCTAATTGTGTCCATTAGTCGAATTAGTTCTTTTTTTCCAATCTTTCTCCTGGCAAAGCCAGCTTGAAGTGCCACCTTTGATGTGGTGTCATAATAAAGTTCTTTATGATTGTTGATATAATTAATCCGTACCGGAAGCAGCTCCTCTATTTTATTGTGCAATACCATTTGTATTTGGTAATCATTTTCATCAATTGTTGCATTTGGAATAATCATATAGCTTTGATTTCCATCCTTTTTATATTCAATTTCCATCCTTATTTCCTTTCCACCTGTTTGATAATTTCCCTTGCAACCCACAAAATTTCAGAAGACATATTTTTTTCGACCGTAATACTCTTTGGTTGAAAACACGCATCAATAAGTTGATTCATCCCCCAGATTTTCACCTTTAACGTCCCCTGAATATCAACTTTGTAAGAATCCAATCCTTTTCGGAATTTTATACCCGGCTCCAAAACATACAACTGCTCCTTCTTAACTGCTAACAATACCTTTTCTTTAAAAACATCATAACTGTCACAGGCCTCCACATTCGCAGTTCCGTAAACACAGGCTTTTAAAACAAGACCATCCCGGACATACAAGACAAAACATATTACAATAAGAACCAATGCCATAACGATCGGTACAACAATTGCCGCTTCCAAGGTCATTTCTCCTGCAAGTTTTTCTTTTTCTTTCATTCTTTTCACCTACAACATATTTCTGCTACTGTTCCCATAAGAAGAAAGGGAATAAACGGAAATTGTTCCTCCCCCTTTTTATGTAATGCAATTATAGCGACCAAAGAAAACACCGCACTCATCAGAAATCCCCACAGAACAATGTGAAACGTCTCAAAGCCCCCTAAAAGAATTCCCAAAACCATAATTACCAGACCATCTCCCATTCCGATTTTCCCCTTTGATATTGCAGAAATTCCCATAAAGCTAAGCCCTAATACTCCTCCAAAAAAGAGTTCTTTTGGTGTATGACTCCTTCCTATAACGCCCCAGAGACCCCCAGCGATTCCAAAACATCCACTAATCCATACTGATACTTTTCTTTCTTTTAAATCTGTTATTGTACCAATTACCAGAAACATAATTGCACTCACCATTTCAACCATCTGTTCCTCCACATATCTTACACGGTTTTCGATTTCCAACTTCTTTTTCATCCAATTCTATAATGTATCTTCGCAAACCGGAACACTTCATCGAATTGTGATATCGGTCTCCCTCATTTGTTATGTAAACGCTCTTTGTTGCCATTGATTTACTTTTTACACATTTTTCGCATGGATAATATTTTGCCCCAGAGGCATTTCGCTTTTTTTCTACTTCTGAAAAAGACACAGTGGAAATATTTCTAGTCAAATGACTGCAATTAATATTCCTGTGGTAAACGGTTCCTGTCTTTGTGATATACACAATCTTTTTCTCTTCGCACAAGTCTACTCCTCGCCAATCCCTCATCTGAGCCCTTTGCAGAATTTCAATTTTATACTTCCAAAATACCGTATCAACGGTATAATTTAATTTCATATCAACCATACCATTTTTATAGAAGGAATCTGTTACGGAAATTCCCATTTCTTCAATGCGATTGATTCTTTCCTTGATTTGTTCTTTTTCTTCCTTCAATGTTTCATTTTGATCGGTGATTCGATCTGCCACATCCAAATAATACGCCATCTTGGCTAGTTGTTTTACCGTACTATCCAGAAAAATCTGTCTTTCGAAAATCTGTCCCTGTATCACCATAAAATTCATTACAAATAAAACTAACATCAAAAACATCGTTGTTGTAATGGCAGCTTCTAAGGAAATACTTCCTTGGGAGGCAGACAGAGACGCCCTTTTTCTTTTTGATTTATATAAAAAAACTATTTGCTTATTTATTAACAGGGTCATCATACTTGGAGAAAATCACAACCTTTCTTAATATTTTTGCAAGGCGAAAAAGGACGTTTCTCTCTGCCTCCTTAATACTCATTTTGATATTCACATTGATACCTATAACCACTTTTCTTCCCCGAAATCAATTTAGACTGAAATGGTTTGGCTAAAAACAGCGGATGAATTACAAACGATGTCTGGATATGTACTCCTGCAATACAATTCTTCATGGAAAAAGCAGATTGGTATCTTTTTTGGATATTCACCTGAATCAAGTCCATTATGCGATTTACAGTTTTTTGCCCTGATTGAGCTAAAATCAGCAATTCACAATACTGCAAATAGGTTAGCCCGTTTTTTTGTTCTTCTTCCTCTCCGGAAAGACTTTCCAAATCAGTATTCCAATTATCTCCTGTTTTCAACAGTGGTACTTTTTTAGAGTCCAAAAGCATTTTCACATCGCTGGCTGCTTCAGCCAAAGACCAGGCTTCTACCAGAACTCCTTTCACGATAGGTTCCAGAAAAGGAAGTCCGAAGGCTGTTGAAACAGCCACCGCAATTCCTTCCACTTCTGACATTTTCTGACGGTCCGTAAGAAGATAAGCCAAGCAGACCACATTCCTTGTCAACAAAAGCTTCCCAGCCGTATTTAGCAGGTTATCTTTGTCATTATCTTCTCCTCCAATTAAATATTCCACTTCATATTTTAGGCAGGTATCTTCCTTTGTTTTTGTATAATTTCCAAACTGCAATCCTGCATAAACCGCCAACATTGCTTTGGTTTCTATTTTCTTCGCACTTTTACTTTTTGTGTCAATTTCTTTAGACGGCAGGTCTGAATCAGGAATCGTTTTTTCCGAAACTTTTGACACATCTTCAATTACAAAAGAAAGTGCTCCATCCTTTAGAAATCTCTTAGCCTTTTTATAAAGAGATTCTTCTCTTTCACTTTTTCCGGTTTCTTCCAGATGGATTTTTTCAATTAATTTCAGAACCTTTTGAATTTCCTTAAAATCATCTGATAATTCTTCAATCATTTCGGGTGTTAAATCTGAATCAATGGAAACTGAAAGCTCTTTCATCTTCTCTAACTTGTCCTTTACGTTTTTCACTAAATCCAGATTTTCATCCACAAAATCTTTTTTGGTGTCTTCTAAATTCATTTTTTTAACAAAGTCATCTCTTTTACTGATATATTCCTCCATGGAGAATAACAAACCGGAGGTATGATCTTTCTTATTTTTTATTGTAAATTCTAAATCATTACTATGTTCTATCAGTTGATTTAACACAGTCGAAGCAATCTTTTTCCCCTGCTGTCTTTTCTTTCTAACCCGGCGAAAAATCTTTTTCGTCTCCTCAAACTGTTCTTGCAATTCAGAAATATCTTTGAATCTTTTTAGTTCCTTACGTAATCCAGTTGCCAAATCAATTACTTCCTGACTTTCCTTCGCAACCATATCAGGTGAGATCTTTGTACCATCTTTCGATGAACTCCCTTCTTCATTTTTTTGAGCCTGAACCAACGCTTCAACTTCTTCTAAAAATCCACCATATTTCATATAGCGGATGACTTGTCTTACAAAATTTTCTCCACCATTGTCCGTAATGTAATTCTTCTCTAAAGCTTCCACTTCTGCCACATCAGTTTTCAGAAAATTCGTTCCTGATTCTTCTAAATCTGCCATATTTATATTAGCCTGCAGGGATTTTTCAACCTCCTCTTCCACAGAGTTTTTCTCCCATACAAGTAATATTCCATAGTCCTCAAAAACCTGTCTGGCATACCCTGCCAGCACAGATTCTCCTGCCATCGTAGTAAATGTTTTGCACTCTGCCTGAGCTATTCCTACCCGAGCAGATTCTGTCGCAATACTGACCACCAGCAGAACACTGACTAATATGAAACAAAAATAAATTGTAATGCTTCCTTCTTTTTTCATTGTTAGAACTTCCCTACCTGTTGTCTTAGAGAAGTAAATAAAGCTGTTGCAATGGCATTAATCTGACCTTTAAACAATACTGCCAGTCCCACCAGCACCACAACAATCATTACAACCTCTATTACTCCCATACCACTTTCCTGTTTCCAAAATTTTTTCCATTTTTCACTCATATAAACTCCTCCAATTCTCTTTTGATAATCATTACTTAACTCTCATTGACAAGAAGGACGGAACTACCACAATAATCATGGTCACTACAAGCATTATTACCATTGGTCCCAATAATTTTGTAGAAATCTCGCTGCCCTTTTTCATTGCCCGATTCTTCCGTTCTGCCAAAGCCTCCCTTTGCTCGCTCTGTAATGCCAAAATCAATTCTTTTGTTCCGCGCCTCTGATTCTGTTCAATAATAGTCGCCAGCCTCATATAATTCTGTAATCCACATCGTTCTCCAAACTCAATAATTGCCTGAATATCCGAAACTCCGCTTTTCATTTTTGCTCCGGCTATTTCCAATTCTTCATAGGTAAACCTGGAATATCCGGGATTTCTTTGTTTTTCTTCTCGGTACTCTGCAAGTATCTTTTCAAGGGTTGACGCAAAAGACAAACCGGCCTGATAGAACAAAACAAACTTTCCTATCAGCTCTGAATAGTCATCCTCCATCTGAATCCTTCGTTCTGTAATTTTTTCCTTCAACTCCCTGTCTTTCAAGAAGAAAATCAAGATTGCCAAAAAGATTCCTGTGGGGACAATCATTGTTCCAATCGGATCTATTTGGGAATAATATGACATTTTTTGTCCATCAATTTTTTCCGGCAATTTCACACTTTTTTGGGTCTCTCCGGCTTTATTCACCTGACTCTGAATTTGTTGTTCCAATCTCTCTTTCCCGTTTTTCGGATATATTTTCCCATGAATCGGAACCCGCAAAGATATTTCCTCCAAACTCATTGTCGCCACGAACGAAACATCCTCCCCCTGCTCTGCCACTTCACCAATGATATTTCCTTCCATATCCACTAATTTCTGATTGTCTATTTCCCATGTGACCAGAATTTTGTCTTCTCCCAACACAGAAACCGGATGAAGATTTTCCGTAATATGCATCAAATCATTGTTCTCTCCCAGAAACTCCTTTAAAAGACGTTCCCTATTATTTTTCAGGATTGTCTGCAATTCCTTTTCAGTACGAATTCGTCCTCCCACTTTCAAGTGAATCTCTTCTGATTTGTCATTTCCTTTTTTTGCAACCAGGTCATATTCCTGTTCCAGCATTTCCTCTCTTTCGAGATTATGGATGGGATGACTGCTTTCTCTGTCTTCAGAAATAGTTACACCCAAACCGATTCCTAAAGCAAATAACAAAATTCCGAGACTGGTTGCAACCTTTTCTGCAAAATACAAATCCCTTTCTTTATGGATATCTTCCTTAACATACAGCTGCTGCATCGCCTTGTTAATTGTCACATTTCCTTGTTTTTTTTTTTGCGGAACCCGGTCCACTAAAAACATTGCCATTCCATAGAACATCCACAGTTTATGTTTTTTATGGTCTAATTTTTTTCGAATCCGCCTTTTATACGGCATGGTTCCCAGAAAAAATAGTGCATATAGTAACAACAAAGAACCATATAACATCATTTATCACACCTCCACCCGAACTATTTTTTCTCCCCACAAAAAAGCAATCAGGTAAAGAACAATACATCCACTCATTATGATTCTGCCAAGCATGGTTTCATACATAACATTTAGAAATCCCTCTGAGGATGTGGAAACATATAAAACCATAAAAACGGGAATTCCCATCATAATTCGATGCTCCAGCTTCTTCCCATGAATCTCAACGTATATTTCTTCCTTAACAGCCTCCTTTAACACAAGTTGTTCCGTAACTGTCTTAATCACCTGACCCATATTTCCTCCGGTTCTTTTTGCCACCGAAAAAATATGATAAAATGCCCTTGCTTCCTGAACTCCTATTCTTTGCGTAAAATCCTTGAGTGCTTCTTCTACAGAAATATTGAATTGGATTCTCGATAACATCAATCGCATTTCTATGCAGATAATACTTCCGTTTCCATAAAGTTTTCGCATATCCTGATAGCTTTCTTTCAAAGCGTTTTCTATGGAATAGCCGGTCTTTAGGGCATCAGAAACAGACACCAACATATCTTTAAACATTTAATCGATTACCATACCGCCGCTGCCGCCGTTATTACCGCCGGTATTGTCGCCGCCGGTATTATCACTACCTGAGGTGTTATACTATGGGGAAGAAATATACCAGGTGGAGGAAGATAAATGGAGTCAGGAGAAGATAAAAGAGAAGAAAAGCAGGAAGAGGAAAAGCGTGGGCGGTCCAAAAGGGAGATGCGCCGTGAAATCATTCCATTTCTGACATGCGGCGCGGCTGTTTGCGCAGTATTAAAT
>JAILRZ010000050.1 GCA_024697845.1 Eubacterium sp.
AGGGAAAAACTTCTGCAGCAAGTATCGGAATCATTGCAAAGCGTCCGGAACAGTTCGGTAAGGCAATGCTTTTCCCGGCTATGGTAGAAACTTATGCAATTTTAGCACTTTTGATTTCATTCCTTTCAATCAACGGAATTAAATTTTAAGTAATTATTGTAAATAAATCAGTGAATAGAGATAGGAAAAATTTATGAGCGGATTAGAAAATATCATCAAAGAAATTGATCATAAAGCAGAACTCGAGGCTGGTCAGATTCTTGCGGAAGCCAAGGAATATTGCGATGATTATTTGGAACAGCAGAAAGTGGCAGTGGCAAATGAAGTGGCAGAATATGAAAAAAAAGCTGAAAAGGAAAGAGAACTATTTGTCAGTAAGTCAAACTCCGGTGGGGAGTTTGAAGAAAGAAATGCTGTTTTAAAAGCAAAACAAAAAAATATTGATTTGGCTTTGAAAAATGCTTATCAGAAAATGGCAGAACTTTCCGATCAGGAGTATTTCGAGATGCTGTTAAAAATTTTAAAATCCAATGTGGTAGATAAAGATGGAGAACTTCTTCTGGGAGAAAAAGATGCCAAGAGATTGCCACAGGATTTTGCAAATAAAGTGAATCAGATTGCCAAGGAGTGTGGAGGAAGTCTGACAATCTCCAGTGAAAAGGCAGATATTGCCAACGGATTTATTTTACGTTATGGCATGATTGAAGAAAACTGCACATTACAGGCATTGATGGATACAAAAATGGAACAATTGAAGGATATTGCTTCAAGGCAATTATTTGGCTAGGAGGTGGTCGGATGCAAAAGGAATACACATATGGTGTTGCCCGAATTCGAGCACTGGAGACTACACTGCTAAGTGATGAGGCAATCGGACAATTGCTTTCTGTTAAATCAGTGGAGGAAGGAATTACCTTTTTGAAAGACAGAGGGTGGGGAAATTCCAATGAATCAGAAACCATTGATGAAATGATGGATAGCGAAAAAAGAAAAACATTACAGATTCTTGATGAAGTGGTGGACACTTCAAAAGAATATGAAATTTTGACCATTCAGGATGAATATCATAATTTGAAGGCGGCCATTAAGCAGGTGTGCACAAATCAGGAGATGGCGCATGTATTTATTGAAAACACTGCGTTGGAACCGGAATTTTTAAAGACCTGTATTAGGGAAGGAAAGTTTGAAAGCCTGCCGGAAACAATGGGAAAGGTTGCGAAGGAAGCAACAGACACGCTACTTCGTACAGGAGATGGACAGTTGTGTGATTTGATTGTGGACCGTGCCACAATGGAAGCTTTGTTACAGGCAGGAAAGGAATCAGAGAATGAACTGGTTCAAAGATATGCTGAAATTCTGGTGGCAATTGCCAACATTAAGATTGCTTTCCGAGGAGCACGCTCTGGTAAAGAGGAACAGTTTTTGGAAAACTCTATGGTTCCTTGTAAGGAAGTTAGTGTTTCAGAACTTAGAAATGCTTCTTCCGGTGGGATTGAAGGAATTTACAGTTATCTGGAAGGAGCCGGCTTTGAAGGGGGCGTTCAGGCAATGAAACAGTCGCCTTCCGTATTTGAGTGTTGGTGTGATAATCAGATTATTAATGAGATTAAAGGACAGAAATATTTATCCTTTAGTATCGGACCGATTATTGCTTATGCCATTGCTCGTTTTAACGAAATCAAAACGGCAAAGATTATTCTTCTTGGAAAACAGAATGGATTTGATGAAGATTTTATTAGAGAAAGGGTAAGGCGAATGTATGCATAAGGCAGTAGTAATTGGAGATTACGATAGTATTTATGGATTTGGTGCATTAGGTCTGGATATCTTTCCGGTTGATGAAAAAACAGAGGCCATTCATCAGATTCGCAGACTGGTTAAAGGAGATTATGCCATTATCTATATTACGGAATCTCTGGCAGAACTCATTAAAGAAGAAATTGAAAAATATAAGGAACTGATTACACCGGCAATTATTCTGATTCCGGGTGTTTCCATGAATACCGGTGCAGGGATTCAGGGCGTTAAGGATAGTGTGGAACAGGCAATCGGTTCAGATATTCTTTTTGGAAATGAATAAACAGGTTCAATATATTGAAGCAGGAAGGAAAGAAACATGGAAAATAGTAAAGGCACAATTAAAAAGGTGGCAGGACCTTTGGTAATTGCTGAAGGAATGCGAGATGCAAACATGTTCGACGTGGTTCGTGTAAGTAATCAGAACCTCATCGGTGAAATCATTGAGATGCATGATGACCGTGCTTCCATTCAGGTTTATGAAGAAACCGCTGGATTGGGACCGGGAGAACCGGTTGTTTCTACGGGAGCACCGATGTCGGTTGAATTGGGACCGGGATTAATTGGTAGTATTTATGACGGAATTCAAAGACCGTTGGATGATATTATGAAGGTTTCAGGAAACTTATTAAAGAGAGGAGTTTCAGTACCTTCATTAAAGAGAGAATTAAAATGGGATTTTGTTCCAACTGCAAAGGTTGGCGATCATGTAGTGGCAGGTGATGTAATCGGAACCGTCAAAGAAACTGCAGTGGTAACCCAGAAAATTATGGTGCCTTATGGAATCGAAGGAGAAATCGTTCGAATTACCGAAGGAACTTATGATGTAACAGAAACTGTTGCTGTTATAAAGACAGAAAAGGGAGAAGAAGAACTGACATTGATGCAGAAATGGCCGGTTCGTAAAGGAAGACCTTATAAGGAAAAGAAAGCTCCAAACAAGCCATTGATTACGGGACAACGTGTTGTTGATACATTGTTCCCGATTGCCAGAGGTGGTGTGGCATCTGTTCCGGGACCTTTCGGAAGCGGAAAAACAGTTATTCAGCATCAGTTGGCAAAGTGGGCAGAGGCAGATATCGTTGTCTATATTGGTTGTGGAGAACGTGGAAACGAAATGACAGATGTTTTAAACGAATTCCCGGAATTAAAGGATCCAAAAACCGGAGAATCTTTAATGGAAAGAACTGTTCTGATTGCCAATACATCTGATATGCCGGTGGCGGCTCGAGAAGCATCAATTTATACCGGAATCACGATCGCAGAATACTTCAGAGATATGGGATATTCCGTAGCATTAATGGCGGACTCGACTTCCCGTTGGGCAGAGGCACTTCGAGAAATGTCAGGACGTTTGGAAGAAATGCCGGGTGAAGAAGGATATCCGGCTTATCTTGGAAGTCGTCTGGCACAGTTCTATGAGCGTGCCGGTGATGTGGTTACGTTAGGTAGTGAAGGTAGAGACGGAGCACTTTCCGTAATCGGAGCTGTATCACCTCCGGGTGGTGATATTTCCGAACCGGTATCTCAGGCAACTCTTCGTATTGTAAAAGTATTCTGGGGATTGGATTCTGCATTGGCATACAAGAGACATTTCCCTGCAATTAACTGGTTGACCAGTTATTCCCTCTATGTGGATAATATTGGTTCATGGTTCACGGAAAATGTTGATGACCAGTGGTTAGAGCTTCGCCAGAAGTTAATGAGTCTCCTTCAGGAAGAAGCAGAATTGGAAGAAATCGTAAAGATGGTAGGTATGGATGCATTATCCGCACCGGACCGTTTGAAAATGGAAGCCAGTCGCTCTATTCGTGAGGATTACCTGCATCAGAACTCATTCCACGAAGTAGATACTTACACATCTTTGAAAAAACAGGCAATGATGATGAAGCTGGTACTTGGTTATTATGATGAAGCAAGAGCAGCATTGGATGAAGGTGCAAAGATTGAAGAATTGGTAAAATTGCCGGTGCGCGAAGCAATCGGACGTTTTAAATATACCCATGAAAATGATTTGGATCGTGAATATGAACGAATCACAGATCAGTTGTCCAAGGAAATTGGAAATACGTTGAGAAAGGAGGAATACTAAAATGCCAAGAGAGTATAGAACGATTCAGGAAGTGGCAGGACCATTGATGATGGTGGAAGATGTTGAAAATGTCAGCTACGATGAATTAGGAGAAATTGAATTGGCCAATGGCGAAGTACGTCGTTGTAAAGTATTGGAAGTAAATGGTAGCAATGCTTTAGTTCAGTTGTTCGAAGATTCTACAGGAATTAACCTTTCCAACAGTAAAGTACGTTTTCTGGGACGAAGCATGGAATTAGGTGTTTCTGAAGATATGTTGGGACGTGTTTTTGATGGATTAGGAAATCCGATTGACAATGGTGTGGATATTCTTCCGGAAGAACGAAGAGATATCAATGGAGTAGCAATGAATCCTGCTGCAAGAAATTACCCATCGGAGTTTATTCAGACCGGTATTTCAGCGATTGACGGATTAAACACGTTGGTACGTGGACAGAAACTACCAATCTTCTCAGCGTCCGGTCTTCCACATGCCCAGTTGGCTGCTCAGATTGCAAAGCAGGCAAAGGTTCGTGGAAAAGATGAACAATTTGCGGTAGTGTTTGCAGCTGTGGGCATTACCTTTGAAGAATCAAACTTCTTTATTAATTCCTTTAAGGAAACAGGAGCGATTGATAGAACAGTATTGTTTATTAACCTTGCGAATGACCCGGCGGTAGAACGTATAGCTACACCGCGTATGGCATTGACAGCAGCTGAATATCTTGCTTTTGAAAAAGGAATGCATGTCCTTGTTATTATTACAGATATTACGAACTATGCGGATGCTTTGCGAGAAGTATCAGCGGCGAGAAAGGAAGTTCCGGGACGTCGTGGATATCCGGGATATATGTATACTGACCTTGCAACATTATACGAGCGTGCAGGAAGGCAGAGAGGAAAAGATGGTAGTATTACAATGATTCCGATTTTAACGATGCCGGAAGATGATAAGACCCATCCAATTCCTGACCTTACAGGCTACATTACCGAAGGACAGATTATCTTAAGCCGTGAGTTGTACCGAAAAGGTGTTACTCCACCGATTGATGTATTACCTTCATTGTCTCGTTTGAAAGATAAAGGTATTGGTGAAGGAAAAACACGTGCAGACCACAGCAATGTAATGAACCAGCTGTTCTCTGCATATGCAAGAGGTAAAGATGCAAAAGAATTAATGACAATTTTGGGAGAGGCGGCTCTTTCAGATATTGACTTGATTTATGCAAAATTTGCCGATGAATTTGAAAAAGAATATGTTTCTCAGGGATACGATGCAAACCGTTCTATTGAGGAAACGATGGAGATTGGATGGAAATTGTTATCAATTCTTCCAAAATCAGAATTAAAGAGAATTGATGATAAGTTCTTAGAACAGTATTATCAGGGAGAGTAAAGTTATGGTAAATCCAACCCGAATGGAACTGACGAAACAAAAGAAAAAGTTAGTATCCGCATCCAGGGGACATAAGCTGTTAAAGGATAAGCGTGACGAACTGGTAAGACAGTTTATGGAACTGGTTGTTGAGAATATGAATTTGAGAAAAAAAGTAGAGCAGGGTTTGAAAGCTGCAAACATGGAATTTGCTCTTGCCAGAGCCGGAATGAGCCGAGAAGTTTTGAATACGGCAATGATGGCAAGTAACAAATCTCTGGATATTCAAGTGTCAACAAAAAATGTTATGAGTGTTGAAATCCCGCAGTTCTCCACCAGGGCAGAAGTGAGTGGGAATGATATTTATTCTTATGGATATGCATTTACGACAGGAGATTTGGATGAGGCGGTTTATTCTCTTTCTACCGTTTTTGAAGATATGCTGAAGCTGGCAGAAATTGAAAAATCCTGCCAACTGATGGCAGCAGAAATTGAAAAAACAAGACGTCGTGTAAATGCTCTGGAACATGTAATTATTCCGGAGGCGCAGGCAAATATCAAGTATATTACAATGAAACTGGATGAGAACGAGAGAAGTACTCAGATTCGTTTAATGAAAGTAAAAAATATGGTTGCTGAAAAAGCAATTCAGGAAAAGAAAAAGCAGGAACAGTAAAGAGATTATTCTACAATGGAAATGACAAAATAGGAACGGAGGAATCGTCATGAAAATATTATTATATGATGCAAAGAAATATGACAGGGAATCTTTTGAAAGAATCACACCGAAATATGAAGACGATATCCATGTCGAGTATATGGAAGATGACCTGCAATTAGAAACAGCACAGTATGCCAAAGGTTATGATGCGGTGTGTGCATTTGTAAGTTCGGATTTAAGTAAACCGGTATTGGAAATATTGAGCAATGTTGGTGTGAAGTTGATTCTTCTTCGATGTGCCGGATTTAACAATGTGGACCTGGATAGCGCAAAGGAATTTGGAATGACTGTTTTACGTGTGCCGGGATATTCTCCGGAAGCAGTTGCAGAAATGGCAATTACATTGGCAATGGCGGGAAACAGACATGTCCATAAGGCGTACATCCGTGTTCGTGAAAATAACTTTAGTTTAAATGGATTAACCGGACTGAACCTTTTTGGAAAAACAGCCGGAATTGTTGGAACCGGAAAAATTGGTGCAGCGATGTGCAAAATTTGTCATGGTTTTGGGATGAAGGTTCTGGGATACGATTTGTATCCGAATAAAAATTTGGATTTTGTGGAATATGTGGATTTGGATACCTTGCTTCAGCAAAGTGATTTGATTTCACTACATTGTCCGTTGACGGATGATTCTTACCATATGATTAATGAAGAAACGATTGGAAAGATGAAGGATGGTGTGATTCTGGTCAATACTTCCAGAGGGGCATTGATTAATACAGAAGATTTGATTAAAGGAATTCGTGCAAAGAAGTTCCAAAGTGTCGGATTGGATGTATATGAGGAAGAAACCAGAAATGTATTTGAAAACAGGGAAGATGATATTATGGAGAGTTCCATTACATCTAGATTACTTTCCTTCCCAAATGTTATTGTGACATCTCATCAGGCATTCCTGACAGCAGAAGCATTGGAAGCCATTAGTGAGATTACAATGGAAAATGCAAAGGGGTATCTTACAGGAAACATTGACGAAGCAAATCGAGTATAGAATATGAGTTAAAAACCCTTCCATTGTGGAGGGGTTTTAATGCCTTCTGCGAAGGTGCACAAAATTTAGTGAGTACATATTTTTTAGAATCGATTGTGAAATAACAAGTTCTTATGCTAATATCGAAAAAAGTGTGTAAATGCTTGAAAAAAGAGGAGGGTTTATATGAGAAAAATTATTATGTTGGCAGCTACGTTAGTTGCATCATTTTGTGTGACGATTCCGGCAATGGGAGCAATCCCGGATAACTTTGTAGAATCAAAGCACAAGGTTCAGTGGTCTGATGAATTTACCGGAACAACACTGAACAGTAACTATTGGACACCGCAATTGGGAAATGGTGAACCAAATATTTGGGAATGGGGAAATAGTGAAAAGGAATGGTATAAGGCAGAAAATCTTCGTGTTTCAAATGGTACATTGAAGATAGATTCTAAGTACGAACCAAATGCCGGAAAAAGCCGTGATAAAAGTGTTACTTACAACTTCTCATCCGGAAGAATGAATTCCAGCGGAAAGGTTGAAGTTGGATACGGTTATGTGGAAGCAAAAATAAAAGTGCCTTCAGCAAAAGGAATCTGGCCGGCTTTCTGGATGCTTGGAACCAACGGAAAGACATGGCCTGCCTGTGGTGAAATTGATATTCTGGAAGCTTTTAATACAAACAAAATAATCCAGAGCACAATTCATTATCCAAAGTTAAATGGTGCGGATCAGTATATGTTCCGTCAGAAAACATTAGATGATAAAACACAGTGGCATACTTATGGATGCTATCGTGATGGAGAAAGAATCGGATTCTATATTGACAGACAGCTGTTTGCTTCCTGGTCAACAGCAGATGATGCATCAGGAAAGTGTTCTGTATTAAATGATAAGTACTACATTTTATTAAATGTAGCTTGTGGTGGAAACCTTGCAGGTGGTATGCCGGATACTTCTTTGAATTCTACAATGGAAGTAGATTATGTCAGATACTACGTAGATAAACCGGATGAACCTACTACCAAAAGTACAGTAACGAAGGCTCAGACAGTCAAGAAGCCGGCAAAAGTAAAAATCAAAAAAGCGAAGAATGTTAAAAAGAGAAAAATCAAATTAACGTTTGCAAAAGTAAAAGGTGCAAAAGGCTACAAGATTCGCTGGTGTGATCAAAAGAATTTTGATGGTTATGAAGAAAAGACTACAACAAAAAGAACTTATACTTTAAAAGGTTTAACAAAAGGAAAATGGTACATCAAGGTTCGTGCTTATGCAAAAGATGGAAAAAGCAAAAAATGGGGACCATGGTCTAAGGTTAAAAAAGTAACAGTGAAAAAATAAAGGTGGTTAAAAAGGCTTGCGAATGCAGGCCTTTTTTCTATGAGGCTGAAGGGGAAAAATTGGGTTTTTTGATTGCGAAAAGATTTCGTATCAAGTATACTATTAAGTGATGATTTTAAATAAAAAATAATAAATGAATCGGAGACAGATATGGAAGAAAAGAAAAGTGAAGAAATCTTAGAAAATGGGAATACAGAAGATCATTCTGTTGAACAGCAGACAAAAGAAGAAACGCTGGAAAATTCTGAAGTAGAGCAAAAAGATACAGGCCGTTATGAAACATTGCTGGAGTTGCCACCAAACCTTTGGACTTACGGAAGTCCTGTATTGTTTACGAGTGGAGTATTGGAAAAAGATACAATCAGTAAGAAAAATCGTTTGACATTAGGCTTTGTAAATATTTATGAAACGGATATCAGAGATTTATATATTTCGATTATTCTTGGTGAGGATGAAGAAGCAGAAGTTGTAGAGCATCGTTATCTTGCCTTGGGACAAAAATACTTGGCAGAAAAAGGAAAAACCGCAAAGATTCCAATTCCGGATGAAGAGGAAAGAATCTTTAAAATTCGAATTGACAGAGTCTTATTTGAAGATGGAAGCATCTGGAATAAAGAGGATGCCGTTCTGGAAAGTGCCGGTGTAATGGACGATGTGGAAATCTTTGCCGAAGCGAAACTGAAAGATTACGAAGATAATTATCTGACCGCAGTGGAAAATATTGAAAAGGATGAATCCGAAAGCATTGGAAACGGAATGGAGATTTTGAAAAGAATTCCGTGGTATAAAGACAGCGCAGAATTATATCAGGATGCAAAAAGAAAGTATGGAATTTTAAAGCAGACGGAAGAACGAAGAAAAGCAACAGAAGATAAAAAAGCAAAGCGAAAGAAGGCGATGCGAATACAATATCTGAAAATTGCACTTCTAATTGCGTGTTGTATTGTAATTGCAATTACCGTGTATATCGCTTATATTGTTCCAAACAGATACTATTCAAACGCAAAAAAGCAGTTGGAAAAAGAGAATTACAGCAATGCTGTAAAAGATTTTGAAAAGATGCATGGATTTAAGGACAGCGAAAAATATTTGGCTGTTTCCTACTACAGTCTTGCAAAAGAAGCTTATGCAAAAGATGATAAGGATACTGCAAAGGACTATTTTGAAAAGAGTTATGAAGCAGATCCGGAATCAGATGAGGGACAATGGTCCAAAGCATTTTTGGATTACTACGATGGTGTAGAAGCCATGGATAAAAAAGACTATGCAAATGCTCAGAAACTTTTGCAGGGCAGCAAGGACAGCATTGGAGACTATAATCTTGTGAATGATATTGATGTGCGTTTGGCTGAATTATATTATCTTCAGAAGGATTATGAATCAGCATGGAACAGTATCACAAATCTTTATGCGAAAAATACCAATAATGAAGAAATTGCAAAAATGTACTGCACTTATGGTGAAACCTACGCCAAGGCTTTGTTAGCTCAGAAAAAGCGTGCGGAAGGAATGGAGGTTTACGGAAAGGTTAAGTCCGATAAACATTATTCCGGTGCGAAACTGACAACAGATTTCTATAAAGAAGCAGTTTCTTTGGCTGAAAAAGGAAAAGTAGATGATGCCCTGAAGATATTAAAGGATATTAAGGAACAGTCTCCGGAAGCTAAGAAACTGTATAATGATATTACTGCATTTCAGGAAAAAACACAGTATTGGGTTGGCGGTTGGAAACACCGCGTAAAAGGTAGTGATAAGAAGAAATACTATACAATAGATATTTCCATTGTTCTTTATAAAGGTGAGATGTGCCTGAAAATTAAGGATAAGAATAATGCGAAGTTAAGTTTTGATACTGTAATCAGCTCTAAAAACCGTGTGACGCAGATTAGTGTTGGTCAGTATATGCTTAAGTTTAAGTTAAAGAAGTTCTATGATCAGAAGTTTACATATACCTTAATGGAAGGTGGAAAGATGGAACGAAAACTGCGATACGCAGGGGAAACGTTTAAGACCAAATATAAGAGAAAAAAGAAGTAATAAGATAAGAGATAATAATTGAAACAGGTTTTTATAGGTAAAAAAAATGCTTATAAGAGCCTGTTTTTTTAGTGGAAACTGACGATATTCACTAAAATAAAAAAACGTTTTTCTTTGTAAATAAAGGGAAAAACATAAAAACAGGTGAAAAAACAAATAAAAATAAAAATACTTTTATAAAAAAATGCACCAGATATAAAAAAATGATACTGTAACGAAAAAACTCTATAGAGTAAAATAGTTCTTAGATTATGGGTATGTGACCGAAAAAAGTGAGCGGGGAAGGATGAATTACTCATAAAATCTAATACACTTTTATTAAACATAAGAAAGGAGATTTTGAAATGAGAAAGAGTTTCAAAAAAGCAGTTGCAGTTGTGAGTGCGATTGCAATGGTAGTAGCCGGAATCTCGTACAAACCAGCAACAGCGAGTGCGGAAGCATTGGGAAAATGGTCAAATATTTACACAATGAATGAATGCACGGTAGCAGACACATCAACAGATGACACATATGGTGTTTCATTTGAAGGATACTCAACAGATACAACTTGGGGCGGAGATTCAAAGTGGCAGGGTCAGGCACAGATAGCAGGATATCCCGTTACTAATGGAGGAAATTATAAAATTTCTTTTGATGTAACTGCTTCTGCTGAAAAGCAGTTTATTGTCCAGACTTTAACTGGTGGTGTTTACACAGAAAATACTTATAGTTCCGCAGATGGTCATGTTGATATGCTGTTTACTGCTAAGGGTGCGGATGTTCAGGTCACAGTCGCTTTTGGTGCACTTTCAGCAACTGACGCAGGTACATTTGACATTGCGTTCTCAAACTTAACAATTACCGAAACACAGGAAGAAATCACAACAGAAGAAGTGACTACAGCTACTGCTGATGATGATGGATTTACATCTGTAACGGCAGAACAAAAGATTAATGATTGGACACTTTTCGCTGGTGCTAATGTTAATTGGGGTGGCGGAAAGATTTCTGAAAAAGGAACAAGAGTAGGCATGGATTTGGCTGTCAGAGTCGATAATGCTACAACAGAATGGTGGGGCATTCAGGCTAAGTATCATGGTTTAGAAGGTTCGTTAGACGCATCCAAGACATATGATGTAACACTCAAGTTCGATGCTTCTAAAGCAGGAAAACTTGCAGTTAAATTAGACGGATATGATAATAATGATGGAACACAGTATGATATTGTTTCTGGAACAAACACAATTACAAGAAATGATATTACTGGTGTAACAACAATTACTCCTGTATTTGCATTAATTGGAACAGAAGCAGGAACAATTATTGATTTTACAGAAATTTCTATTGCTGAAAAGTCAGAAGAAACAACAGTAGAAGAGACAACAGTAGAAGAAACAACAGTAGAAGAGACAACAGTAGAAGAGACAACAGTAGAAGAAACAACAGAAGCTCCTACAGAAGTAGCAGGTTATGATTGGGTTAAGTTAGGAAATGGCTCCGGAGAAGCAGCTGGTGATGCAGTATATTATGATGACAATTCTGATGTAAATGTATCATTTGTAAATATTCAGAAGAGTTTCGGAACAGAAGCTGGTATTTATACAACATATGCAGCTGGAATTTCCAGTGTAGTTGTTAATGGAGTTCAGCAGCCTTCAAGTTGTATCCAGGGTGCTGGAGCATTAATTTACCTTTCAAGCCTTACACAGGAAATTAATGAAGTAACAGTTGATTATGCTGGAGAAACAGCTTCATTCTTAATCAAGACTGAAAATCCGGCTACTCCATCTGATGAAACAACAGAAGCACCAACAGAAGAACCAACAGAAGCGTCAACAGAAGCGCCAACAGAAGAACCTACAGAAAAGCAGCCTGGTGAGTTCGTTGTAATCCAAGACGATGGAGGACAGGATACAGAATACTCTTATGATAATTCAACAGGTGCTACAATTGTAAATATTCAGTCACCAGGATTTACAACTGAAAGAGGTATTTACACAAATGTACCATCAGGAATTAGCAGTGTTACTGTTAACGGAACTGCAGTTGATGCACAGAACATCCAGGGTGCTGGTGCAATCATTCCATTAGCTTCATTAGTTGAAGGAGAAAATACAGTTGTAATTGTCCATGCACTTGGAACAGAAACAGTTATCGTTAAGTATGAACCTGCAGCAACAACAACATACGCTGTATCAGTAGATGGAACAAAAGTTGCTGATGTTGAAGCAGGAGATACATATACACTTCCTACAACTGCTCAGTATGGTTACTTTGCAGGAGATGATCTTTACAAAGCCGGCGCACAGGTTGTTGTAAACGGTGATATTGATTTTACATCATTAAATAGTGTTGCAGTAGAAATGGCAAACGGTGCTGTAGTTAAGAATGCAGCTCCAACTGGTATTGCTTTCCAGGCAACAGTTACTGTAAACGAAAATGAAGAAGCAGTTGATGCAGCATTCCTTTCAACAGGTATGTTAATTACAGCAAATGACTTATTCGTTGAAAAAGGTGGAAGTGAACTTACATTAGATAGTGATTACACATTTAAGGATGTTGCAAACACAGGTTGGTTTGCTGGAAATACCGGAACATACCGTGCAGGTATCACAGGTGTTACATCAGAAAACTATATCAGAAAATTCATTGCAAGAGGATATGCTAAGTTAACATATACTGATGGAACAGATACAGTAGTTTATTCAGGAATGTCACCAGTAAGAAGCATTCAGCAGGTTGCTCAGGCAGCAATTAATGCAGGTTACGGAAATGACTTCCTTGCAGAGTGTGCAGCAGCGAAATAAGGAGGAGTGAAAGAATGAAAGAATTATACACAAGCCCAAAGGCGGAAGTAGTAGAATTTGATGCTAAAGATGTCATTACAACAAGCGGTATTCTTGACAACTTCAATGGAGTTACTGCAAATGAAGAAGCTGGTTGGACAGGTCTTTACTAAAAAATAAACTAAAAGTATATTGGCTCCCGAGCGGAAACGCTCGGGAGTTTTTTTGTTTAAGTGAAGGACAAAAGAGTTGACATAAATCAATTTCAAAATGAGATTTTAAGGTGAATAAAAAAGGTTTTATAACTTAAAAGTTAGAAAATGAGTAGCATTTGTCGGGGGTTAGGCAAAAAATAAACGAATAATTATGCAAAAAATAGATAAAAAATAAAAATCTTTTTGAGTTTCGTAACTGTTGAAAAAGGAAAAAAGCTTTGTTATAGTTGTAGTATGAAAAATATAAGGAGGATTTTGCAATGACAAAAGCAATGAAAAAAGTCCTTTCTGTTGTTCTTAGTATTGCTATGATTGCTACTTCGATCACAGTATATAACACAACAGTTAAGGCAGCGGAAACTTTTGGAAATGTTGAAGGTGTTGCTGAAACTGATGGAACAATCACAGTAAACATCGGATCAAAGCCAGATGGTTGGACAATGATTGAAGCGTATATTCTTGAAGGTGCGCAAGATGCAAATGCAACAGTAACAGACAATGATGCGGCAGTTAATGGTGACGCAAATTGGAACTGGAACGTAGCCGGACGTGTTTACGGCGGTGTAAATGGAAATCAGGCTGATAAGATTGCTAAAAATGCAGCAGGAACAGCACTTAAAGGAAATACTCTTTACACTGTTATTTTAATTGCATACACAGGTGAAAATCTTGGTGATTCCACAACTGAAATTGACAGAGTAGCAGTTCAGGTTACAACAGCTGAAAAAGAAGAAATTGTTGAAGTTGAAGATGCAAAAGAGACAGTTAATCAGGCTGTTCAGACTGTGCCTGCAGATGATTCTGCAGATTGGGTTAGAATCAACGGAACATCAACTGATGGATCCATTGGTTGGGTATACCCAAATGTTAATGGAAATGCTGGATTATGGGGATTCTATGATACAGCTAGCCAGGGAGCAAACTGGAATGGTGTTGGAAATACAGTAATTTACAACAAACCTGTATTTGCATTTGTTAAACAGCATGGAGATTCAGTAACAATTGGTGAAAACAATGGAACTGCTACAAAGTACACAAACCCTAAGAATGTGGCAAATCAGTTAGTATGGGTTGGTGGTGGAGACTGTGTATATATTAATCAGAGTCTTTTAACAGCACCAGCAGGACAGACAAAGATTTATTCTGTAACTTTAGGAACAGGTGATTCTTTCTTGATTAAAATTCAGGGACCAACTGATCCAGAAGAAGAAACAGCACCAGATCAGACTTTGACAGGTTTTGATTGGGTACAGTTCCCAGGTGGAATTGGAGAAGCAAATTCAATCTATGATCAGGATGGAAATGATGTGTTTATTTCTAATAATGCTGTAGATGGAGATAATGCTTTCTTCAAAAAAACAGATATTTATGGTTTATACACAGATGCAACAAACGTACCATATATTCCTGGTACGAACACAGTAACAGGAGCAACACTTTCATTTGCTACTACAAGAACAGAAAATATTGGTGCTATGCAGAGTGTTTGGGTAGATGGAACAAGATATGCAAACAAGAGTGCTGATGTATTTATGGATGGTGACCAGATTCACATTTCACAGAATTTGATTGCTCTTCCAGCTAATCAGGATGAAAAAGTATTCTACATCACAATTCGTGGTACTGTAGATGATACATTTGCAATTAAGGTTGCAAAGAGAGCTACACATACCGTTTCAATTGATGGAACAGTTGTTGATACTGTGACAGAAGGAGATACATACACACTTCCTACAACTGCTCAGTATGGTTATTTTGTAGGAGATGATCTTTACAAAGCCGGAGCACAGGTTGTAGTAAATGATGATATTGAATTTACATCATTGACAAGTGTTTCTGTAACAATGGCAGAAGGTGCTGTAGTTAAAAATGCAGCTCCAGCTGGTATTGCTTTCCAGGCAACAGTTACTGTAAACGAAAATGAAGAAGCAGTTGATGCAGCATTCCTTTCAACAGGTATGTTAATTACAGCAAATGACTTATTTGTTGAAAAAGGTGGAAGCGAACTTGCATTAGATAGTGACTATACATTTAAAAATGTTGAAAACACAGGATGGTTTGCTGGAAATACCGGAACATACCGTGCAGGTATCTCAGGTGTTACATCAGAAAACTATATCAGAAAATTCATCGCAAGAGGATATGCTAAGTTAACATATACTGATGGAACAGATACAGTAGTTTATTCAGGAATGTCACCAGTAAGAAGCATTCAGCAGGTTGCTCAGGCAGCAATTAATGCAGGTTACGGAAATGACTTCCTTGAAGAGAGTGCAGGAGCGAAATAAGGAGGAGTGAAAGAATGAAAGAATTATACACAAGCCCAAAGGCAGAAGTAGTAGAATTTGATGCTAAAGATGTTATTACAACAAGTGGTATTCTTGACAACTTCAATGGAGTTACTGCAAATGAAGAAGCTGGTTGGACAGGTCTTTACTAAAAAATAAATTAAACATTTTCAACTCCCGAGTGGAAACACTCGGGAGTTTTTTTCTTCTATCTGTGCATACTAAAAGTATGAATAAAAGTGAATGGGTAAAAAAATATAGTACGATTACCGTTGCGGCAGTGGTTTATTCGCTTGGAATTAGTTTTTTCTTGAATCCGAATCAGTTGGCACCGGGTGGTGTGTCCGGTTTGTCAATGATTATAAAAGCGATTGTTCCAATGGACATATCTTTGGGAACTTGGATTTTATTACTGAACATTCCGATATTGATTTTAGGGGGGAGTGTGTTTGGATTTCGATTTCTGCTTTCCACATTATATGCTCTGATCTTGTCCTCTTTTTTGATAGATTTTTTTCCGAAATTGATGAATGCTTCAAAAATCTCTGAGGATTTGATGCTGAATGCAGTTATTGGAGGTGCTATGATGGGTGGAGCAATGGGAATAATGTTTCGAATGGAGGCAACAACAGGTGGTTCTGATGTGTTGGTGAAAGTAATCAGACAATATAAACCGGAAATAAAATCAGGACAGATTTTTCTTGTGATTGATGGAATGGTGCTGACATTGTCTGGAATTGTATTCAAAAAAATAGAAATCACACTTTTTTCCGGTGTGGCAATTTATATTTCATCTGTATTGCTTAATAAAACATTATACGGTTCGGATGAGTCGGTTGCTTTTTTTATTGTGAGTCAGAAGGCTGGAAAAATTTTACAAGAACTGGTTGAGAAAGAAAATGTTGGAGCGACGGTTATAGAAGCAAAAGGGGCATATTGGGGAAAAAAGACGGAAATGATATTGTGCGTGGTGAGAAAAACGCATTTTGCAAAAGTGAAACAGATGATGAAGAAGTTAGACCCGAAAGCTTTTGTGATTGTAACAAAAGCAGAGCAGGTATTTGGGGAGGGCTTTCTAGACCCTTTAAAACCCGAAAAATAAAGGGGAAAATGGAAAGAAATAGGGTGGTTTTATTGAAAAAAAAGCAATTTTGCATTATGATATAAAGAACGACAGATGAAAAAGAGGAATCAAAAATGGCAGTATTAAAAGATGTAAAAAGAATTGTAATAAAAGTTGGAACATCCACATTGGCATATCCAACAGGAAAAGCGAACATTCGCCAGATGAAGAAACTTGTAACAGTAATCTCTGATCTGGTAAATTCAGGATTAGAGGTTGCACTGGTAACTTCCGGAGCGATTGGCGTTGGTGTGGGAAAATTAGGACTGAAGGAAAAACCTACGGACACCGCCGGAAAACAGGCTGCAGCTACTGTTGGTCAGTGTGAGTTGATGTTTATGTATGATAAACTATTTGGTGAGTTTGGACATGTGGTTGGACAGTTCTTGTTAACGAAGCGTGATGTGGATAATGAAGAATGTCGAAAAAACATTGTGAATGCCTTCGAAAAGAATTTTGAGTTTGGAGCGATTCCTGTTATAAATGAGAATGATTCCATTGCAATTGATGAAATTGTTTATGGTGATAATGATAATTTATCTGCAATTGTTGCAAAATTGATTCATGCAGATGCATTGATTATCTTAACGGATATTGATGGCCTGTATGATAGTAATCCGAAGGAAAATGAATATGCTAGAATTATTCCTGTTGTAGAAGAGATTACGGAAGAGTTATATCAGATTGCCGGCGGTAGAGGATCTACTTTAGGAACAGGTGGTATGGCGACAAAGATTCAAGCGGCAGAAAATGCAACAAAGGCAGGAATTCCTACGATTGTTATGCATGGTGAAAATCCGGAAAATATTTATAAAGCTTTGGATGGACATCAGATTGGAACTTTTTTTGTGGCAAAATAGAACGACTAGAAGGTGAGGGATTTGATGAAAAAATTACTCTTTGTCATAAACCCTAAAGCGGGGCAGAAGAAAAGAAAAAACTATATTCGTGAAGTGATTGAAATATTTGAAAATGGCGGTTACCAGGTTGGTGTTAAGTACACAAAAAAACGCGGTGACGGAACGGAAATTTCAGCGAAATACGGGAACCGGGTTGATTTGATCGTATGTATGGGCGGTGACGGTACACTAAACGAAGTGATTGAAGGGATGTTAAAGGATAATGTGCAGACACCGTTGGGATATATTCCTGCAGGGTCTACTAATGATTTTGCACACAGCTTGGGGCTAAGCACAAATCCAGTGGAACAGGCGAAACGGATTATTTCAAAGCCCGGAAGAATGCTGGATATGGGATGTTTTAACGGAAGATATTTCGTCTACACTGCGTCAGCTGGTGTTTTTGTAAAGACTTCTTATGCAACACCACAGAGATTAAAAAATCGATTGGGACATACGGCTTATATCCTTGCAGGGGCGAAAGAAGTTTTTCATTTAAAGCCATTACGATTAAAAATTGAAACAGAAAATGAATCCATTGAAGGAACTTATGTCTTTGCTGCAATTAATAATTCTACAAAAGTTGGAGGGATTATGAAATTGGACAAAGATCTGGTAAAGTTTAATGACGGGTTTTTTGAATTATTGTTGGTGGATTTTCCGAAAAATCCATTAGAGTTTTTGAAATTAGTAAATAAATTATTCCACCAGGACTTTTCCGGAAAAATTCGCTTGAAGCAAGTGAAGAAAGTGAAGATTACCGGTTGTGCCGGAATAGACTGGTCCCTGGATGGTGAAGAAGAAAAAGGGAAGGAACAAGTGAACTTCAAAGTGGTTCCGAATGCAATAAACTTTATTTATTAAAGATATAAGAGGGGTGCTGGATGACTGTTACGAAAAATGAGCTTATACAATCGATTGAAAAGTATTCTACCAAATGTAAGATGAGTGGAAAAGTGGAAAAAGAACTCTTCGCACAGTACGGAGTGAAACGTGGTTTAAGGGATCTTAACGGAAAAGGGGTATTAACGGGAATTACAAATATTTCTAGAATTGAATCCTCAAAAATTATTAATGGAGAATCTGTTCCGTGTAAGGGAGAATTATATTATCGTGGATACCGGATTGAGGATTTGGTAGATGGGTTTAAGAATAGTGGACGCTTTGGTTTCGAAGAAACTGCATACTTGCTTTTGTTTGGTGAGTTGCCAAAGGAAGAGGAACTGGAAGAGTTTTCCGAGATTCTGTCTGCATATCGTAGATTACCAAAGAATTTTGTTCGTGACGTTATTATGAAGGCACCGAGTACGGATATTATGAATTCCCTGACAAGAAGTGTTCTGACATTGGCTTCTTATGATAAGGATGTCAGTGATACCTCAGTAGAAAATGTCATTCGCCAGTCGATTGAATTGATTGGAGTATTTCCGTTGTTGTCTGTTTACGGATATCATGCATGCAATCATTATATTAAAGGGAATAGTTTTTATATTCACAGACCGAAGCCGGGATTATCTGCTAGTGAGAATTTCTTACGCATATTAAGACCGGATAAGAAATATACTGCATTAGAAGCGAAAGTGTTAGACATTTCCTTAGTGTTACATATGGAACATGGTGGGGGAAATAATTCGACTTTTACAACGAGAGTGGTAACTTCGTCTGGTTCAGATACGTATTCGACGATTGCTGCAGCTCTTTCTTCCTTGAAAGGACCGAGACATGGTGGGGCCAATATTATGGTTGTCCGAATGTTTAAGGATATTAAGAAGAATGTCAAGAATCTCACCGATGAAAAGGAAGTCAAAGAATACTTAAGAAAAATATTGAATAAGCAGGCCTTTGACCAGAAGGGATTGATTTACGGTATGGGACATGCAGTTTATTCAATCTCTGATCCGCGAGCTGAAATCTTCAAAGGATTTGTTGAAGAACTGGCGAAGGAAAAAGGCAGGGAAAAAGACTTTGCTCTTTATAGCATGATAGAACGACTGGCACCAGAAGTGATTAGTGAAGAACGTCATATTTACAAAGGTGTGAGTGCCAACGTAGATTTCTACAGTGGTTTGGTATACAGTATGTTGGACATTCCGGAAGAACTCTATACGCCAATGTTTGCAATTGCAAGAATTGTTGGATGGAGTGCGCATCGATTGGAAGAAATAATTAATGCAGAAAAAATCATGAGACCAGCATATATCAGTTCCTGTGGAATAAATAAATATGTTGATATTACAGAACGATAAATGAAAGAGAAATCCAGTGCAGTCTTTGTGCTGGATTTTCATATATGGAAAAGAAAGGGGTAGAAAATGAGATTAACACAAAGTGATGTAGAAAAAATCAAAGAAGAAATTGACCATCGTAAGTTGGTGCTTCGTCCAAGAATATTGGAAGACGTAAAAGAAGCAAGAGCCCAGGGGGATTTGAGTGAAAATTTTGAATACAAAGCTGCAAAAAAAGAAAAGAACCAGAATGATGGCCGGATTCGATATTTGGAAAGGGTTTTAAAGACCGCCACGATTATTGAAGATCATTCGGCTGAGGATGAGGTAGGACTCAATAAAAAGGTTGAAGTATATTTTGAAGAAGATGATGAATTGGAGACCTTTAAAATTGTTAGTACTATGCGTGGGGATACTGTCCAGGGAAGGATCAGTAATGAATCACCGATGGGCAAGGCTTTGATGGGGCATAAAGTTGGAGACCGCATTGAAATTAAAGTCAACGAGGACTACAGTTATTTTGTAGAAATTCGTTCTATTGAAAATATTGGAGAAGAAGATACGGATACGATACGGACATACTAAAGAAGAGTATAGGAGGGAGAGACAATGGCAAAGTCAGAAAAACAAAAACTCAAATTAATTGCG
Organism: Eubacterium sp.; assembly: GCA_024697845.1. Classification (GTDB taxonomy): domain Bacteria; phylum Bacillota; class Clostridia; order Lachnospirales; family Lachnospiraceae; genus Eubacterium_G. The sequence continues at coordinate 20,485 of JAILRZ010000050.1, forward strand.
TTGCTGGAAATTCTAAGAGAGTATACGGATGAAGAACATGGAATTACAATGAATGAAATCATTGAGCAATTGGATCAGAGAGAGATAAAGGCAGAACGAAAGTCCATTTATTCTGACTTCGCATTGCTGAATGAAAACGGCTATGAAATCGCAAAAAACAAGGAAAAAGGAAATGTGACTTATTGCCTTTTGAACAGAGAGTTTGAATTGCCGGAATTGAAATTGTTGGTGGATGCGGTGCAGGCGTCAAAGTTTATATCTGAGAAAAAGTCCAATGATTTGATTCGAAAGATAGAATCTCTTTCCAGTAAATATCAGGCAACGGCATTACAGCGTCAGGTATATGTGGCAAATCGAGTGAAAACGAATTATGAGAGCGTATATTACAATATAGATGATATAAACCAAGCTGTTAACCAGAACAGCCCGATATCCTTTGATTATTATGAGTGGACGCTACAAAAGGAAATGAAGTTACGCGAAAACGGCCAGAAGAAAAATATCAGCCCATGGGCATTGATGTGGGATGATGAAAATTACTATATGGTGGCTTATGATAAAGAGAGTGAACAAATTAAACATTACCGCGTGGATAAGATGAGAAAGATTCGGGTAATGGATGGAAGCCGTGATGGAAAAGAACAGTTTGAAAAGTTTGATATGGCAATTTATGCAAAGAAGGTTTTCAATATGTTTACCGGTAATGAACAAAACGTCAAGCTGGAATTTCATAACCGTCTGATTGGTGTTGTAATGGACAGGTTTGGAAAAGATGTCATGATTATTCCGAATAGCGAGGAAACTTTTACGATTCATGTGAAAGTGAATGTTAGTAATATGTTTTATGGATGGATTATCGGTTTGGGGGATGGCGTGAAAATTCTTGGACCGGAACCGGTAGTAGATGATTTTAAAGCGGTACTGGAAAGAACAAAAAAGAAGTACTAAATGGAGAAAAGGAATGGATAAAGAAAGAGGAAATCTGTATATATTTACCGGCTATGCACCTGGGGTAGGCAAGAGTTATCAGATGGTAAAAAAAGCTGTAGAACAAATGGAAACAAAAAAAGTGATTATTGGATTTTTAAATTCAGAACATCGGGATATTGCGCAAATGCGTAAAGATTATGGAATCAAGAAAATGTTTCGCCGAAAATATTCTATCAGTCGAATTATGGAAGAACATCCGGATATTGTAGTGATGGATGAATTGGGAATGTATTTATTAAACAAGGAACGAAAAAGTTTTGTGTATGAAGATGTGGAAGAATTATTGGATTTGGGCGTAGATGTGTATGCCTCTGCAAATCTGAAGAAGTTCACTTCACTGAATCCGTTGTTTAAAGAAATAACCGGTATTGGAATTCGAAAAACAATCCCGGATCAGTTTCTTGAAGATGCAAAAAAGATTTACTTTGTTGATCGGGATCCGATGCTGTTAAGAGTGGACTTTGAAAAGGGGCTGCTATTTGAAAAGGAAAAAATGAATTCCAGAATTATGCAGAAGAATTTTAAACCGGACAATTTGAAAGCGTATCGGGAATTAAGTCTGAAGGTTCTTCAGGAGAAGTATCCGGAACAATTAGAAATCATAGAGAGAAATTAAAAATGTCATAAGTTGTTCTTGCTTTGCGTATAATAATGTAACGAAGACTAACTTGGAACAATGAGTGAAAGAATATATTGAAAAAAGAGTGATGGAAAACGCGAAGTATATTGTGAACAATCATGCCACGGTAAGAGAGTGCGCAAAGAAAATGGGGAAGAGCAAAAGTACTGTGCATAAAGATGTTTCGGATCGAATTTGGGAGATTGACCGGGAACTGGCAAAAAAGGTTCGGAAAATTTTAAATATTAATAAGGCGGAACGTCACATTCGTGGGGGACTGGCTACCAAGAAAAATAAAGAAGAACAAAAGAAAAGCCTTGCTAAATTAGCAAGGCATTGTAATCGGGGGACCTAGAGGGAATTTCACCCTCTAGGTTGAGTATGAAAAACTTAAAATACGCCAATAGGGTATGACGTATTCAACTATGTGCACCACCTAAGTGGTACTTTTAGATAGTAATATAAAGATGTTAAGAAACTATGAACAAATAGTTAACAAAAAGTTAAATGTGATGGAAAATGTAGGAAAAACAGTTTTCTACGTTTTTTACTAATTAGCAATGTACAGAATTACAAAAAATTGTTATACTTTATAATGGTATGGATATGATAATAACATACGAGAAAAGATAAGCGATTGTGTGTGAAGGAGTCAGATTGATGTTTAATACAGATATTGGAATAGATTTAGGAACAGCCAGTATTTTGGTATATATAAAGGGAAAAGGCGTGGTGTTGAAGGAACCTGCTGTTGTTGCTGTAGACCGTGACAGTGAGAAAATTAAAGCTGTGGGTGAGGAAGCACGTTTGATGATTGGAAGAACACCGGGAAATATTTTGGCGATTCGTCCAATGAAACAGGGAGTTATTTCGAATTATTCTATTACAGAGCAGATGATTCGATATTTTATCCAGAAAGCGATTGGGAAACGTTCTTATAAGAAACCACGAATTTGTATTTGCATTCCGAGTGAAGCAACAGAAGTTGAAAAGAAAGCAGTAGAGGATGCTGCATATCAGGCAGGTGCAAGACAGGTATTTACTGTAGAAGAACCATTGGCGGCAGCCATCGGTTCCGGAATTGAAATCCAAAAAGCATGTGGAAATATGATTGTGGATATTGGTGGTGGAACAACGGACATTGCAGTCATTTCATTAGGAGGTACGGTAGTAAGTACTTCTGTTAAAGTTGCCGGTGATGATTTTGATGAGGCGATTATTCGTCATATGAGAAAGAAACACAATTTACTGATTGGTGAAAGAACGGCGGAAGAAATCAAGATTGGTATTGGAACCTGTTACAAAAAGGCTGAAACAGAAAAGATGGAAGTTAGGGGCAGAAACCTTGTTACCGGACTCCCAAAAACTGTAGAAGTGACTTCTGATGAAACAGAAGAAGCATTAAGAGATGCAACTAGCAGTATTGTAGAAGCCATTCACAGAGTGTTGGAACAGACACCACCGGAACTTGCAGCAGATATAGCAGTGCGTGGAATTGTTCTGACTGGAGGCGGTTGCCTGCTTCGTGGTTTGGATGAACTGATTGAGTCCAAAACAGGGATTAATGTTATGACTGCGGAAGATCCGATGACAGCAGTTGCAATTGGAACAGGTCAGTATATCGATGTGATTGATGAACAAAACAAAGAATAAGATATTACAAGATAGTCGTCCGTGCAGGATGGCTTTCTTGTTCTATTAGGGAATTTGCGATGAAGATAGTTAGTGGATATGTAGAAAATATAACCTTCCGAAATGAAGATAATGGATTTACGGTATTAACGTTGTTAAGCGGTAAGAAAAATATAACCTGTACCGGAACTTTCGGGTACATCGGACAGGGGGAATATGTGGAAATTGAAGGAGACGAAGTTTTTCACGAGATTTATGGAGAACAGATTAGGGTTGTTTCTTACAAAATCGTTCCTGCATCTGATGAACATTCCATTCGAAGATATTTAGGCTCTGGTGCAATAAAAGGTATCGGCGCAGTGCTGGCAGATCGGATTGTAGATAAGTTCGGAGAAGATACTTTACGGGTAATTGAGGAAGAACCGGAGCTGTTAGCAGATATTCGGGGAATCACGATTCGTAAAGCAATGGATATTTGCGAACAGGTAGAAGAAAAGAAAGATATGCGAGATGCTATGATGTTTTTACAGGGGTATAATATTACTCCCGCTTTAGCATCGAAATTATTTACTTTATACGGTGGAAAAATCTATGATATTATTCAGAAAAATCCGTATCAGTTGGCGGATGATGTATCTGGAATTGGGTTTAAGACAGCAGATGAAATTGCAAGACATGCAGGAGTCGCAGTGGATGCATCGATTCGAATTAAGAGCGGAATGTGTTATGCATTAACGGAAGCTTCTACCGGAGGACATACATATTTGCCAAAGGCGCAATTAGTGGAGCGTTCTGTAAATCTTTTAGGGCTGCGAGACCAATACATGAATCCGGATGGAACTTACAACATGGATCTTCTGGATCAGTGTTTTCTGGAACTGGTTTTGGAAAAGAAACTGATTGTCAAGGAAATCGAAGAACAGGAAGCGGTATTCTTGTCCTCATTTTATTATACAGAATTGAATATAGCTCGGATGCTTCTGGAACTTAATATTTCCACTCCGGAAGATGATTACATTATGGGAGTAAAATTAGAAACTATTGAAAATAAGACCGGAGTTCAATTAGATGAATTACAAAAAAGTGCGGTGATTCAGACTCAGAATCAAGGGATTTCTATTATTACCGGTGGACCGGGAACAGGAAAGACGACTACGATTAATGCAATCATTCAGATGTTTGAAGCGGATGGATTAAAGGTGAGTCTGGCAGCACCGACAGGACGAGCTGCCAAACGAATGACGGAAGCAACGGGACATGAAGCGCGGACAATTCATCGATTGCTGGAAATCAGTGGTGGTGCGGAGAGTGAACAGGCGGATGCAAGATTTGGAAGAAATGAAGAAAATCCGTTAGAGACTGACGTAGTAATTGTGGATGAAATGTCTATGGTGGACACGTTTTTGATGCATGCATTGCTTCGTGCAACAGAGGTGGGAACTCGCTTGGTTTTTGTTGGAGACGTGAACCAGCTGGCCAGCGTGGGACCTGGAAACATATTGCGTGATATGATTGATTCCGGTGTGTTTCAAGTGGTTCGATTGACGAAGGTATTCCGACAGGCAGGAGAAAGCGGCATTGTAATTAATGCTCATAAAATCAATGCCGGAGAGGAAGTAGCGTTAGATAACAGTACTAAGGATTTTCTATACATTGAAAGAGAGACACCACAGGCAGCCCAAAATGCCACTGTAGGACTTTTAATGAGCAAACTGCCGGATTATGTGAAGGCGGATGCTATGGACATTCAGGTGCTGACACCAATGCGAAACGGAATCCTGGGGGTGAATTCCCTAAATCCATATTTGCAACAGTATTTGAATCCGAAGTCGCCGGAAAAGAAAGAAAAGGATATTGCAGGTGTGACCTTCCGTGAAGGGGACAAGGTGATGCAAATTAAGAATAATTACCAGCTGGATTGGGAACAGCGTACATCTACCGGAAGATATGTGGACTCCGGCACCGGTGTTTTCAACGGAGACATGGGAGTGATTACATTAATCAATAATACAACCAATTATATTGAAGTGCGATTTGATGATAATCGATACGTGACTTATGATACAAAGCAGGCAGAAGAACTGGAATTGGCTTATGCGGTTACCATACATAAATCTCAGGGGAGTGAATATCCTGCGGTAATCATTCCGTTAGTGTCGGGAACGCCGATGTTAATGACGCGAAATCTGCTTTATACAGGAGTGACCAGAGCAAAGTCCTGCGTATGCATTGTCGGTCGTAAGGAAATGTTCCAGAGCATGATTCACAATGAGGATCAGCACAAGCGTTATTCCGGATTGAAGTGGCAGTTAGAAAATTATTAGATAGTAGGGGGCTTATGAAGAAAGTTAAAGACTACTTGCTGAGTTTCTTTTTCCCGAAGGTTTGTCCATTGTGTGGAAAAATCATTCTGGCAACGGAGGAACTTTGCGGCGAATGTAAAAAGGAACAATGGATGATTCAAGAGCCAAGATGCCAGAAGTGTGGGAAGGCATTACGGAATGAGGGGAATATCTATTGTAAAGATTGTAAAATAAGGAGACATCTCTTTGATCAGGGGAGAGATGTCTTTTTGTATCGGGGAAAGGTTAGAGATTCCATTCATCGGTTTAAGTATAAAAATGTTCGGCAGTTTGCGGAGTATTATGGGGAAGTTGCTTGCAGAGAGTTTGCGGGAACTTTGAAGGAATGGAAAGTAGAATGTATTATTCCGGTGCCGATGTATCATAAAAAAGAAATAAAGCGTGGTTATAATCAGGCTGAGGTTTTTGGAAAAGTTCTCTCAAAGAAAACAGGAATTCCGATTAGGAAGAATTTATTGATTCGAAAGAAGGATACAAAACCACAAAAGGAACTGACAGGGCAGAAGAGATATGAGAATTTAAAGGGGGCGTTTGCTGTTTCTGCTGAGGGTGTAAAAGGGCTTCAGGCTGTGTTGCTGGTGGATGATATTTATACTACAGGAAGTACCTTGGATGCCTGTGCCGGATTACTGAAAAAAGCAGGGGTAAAACGGGTGTATTTTTTGAATATTGCAGCGGGGATGGACGAGGAGGAGTGAGGAGCAACAATGATTTATATTCAAAGCATTGAAAGTGTAGAAGTAGAACGGTTCGATGAGGTTTGGGCAATTGTCAGAAAACTGGGAGAAAATCCAAAACAATTAAAACAAGTTCAGGAATCGTTGCGGAAATGCTAAAAAAGATGGGAGCTAATGTGAGGCTCCCATCGTATCATTATTTATAGTATTATTCCAACATATAGTTTTTTGCAAAACTGGAAAATTTGCTATCCACTACATAGCAGTTTTTCTCTGAAATCAGTGCCTCCTCCTTTAACAAAAGCAGAGCCTTAATACGCTCGTAGGAAGACAACTTCACTCGGGTGAGACTGAGAATACTGTCTTCATTAAAAATGTAGACATCCTCTTTTTCGTGAGAGAGTGTTCCGGAAAGTTTGTCCATCAGAGTTCGAACTTCCGGATGAAGTTCTGCAAGTCTTTCCACAGTGGAAACAGGAACACAAAATTCATTGACCGGAGGTTTTAATAATCCAGGAACAAATTTTTCCATTTCCGGAGAAAGTGGATGGCTAAAGAGCAAAAAGTTTTGAGAGACCATCGTTCCGGAATGAAGGGATGCACCGGTGATAGCCAATCCTTGGCGAAATTGGAGACCGTCATTGCTTCGATATTCCTGAAAACCAAAGGACAAGAAGTAGAACTCTCCTTTAGCCTGTTTGTCTGTTAAAAAGATAAGAACAGCCTGATAGGCTTTAGAATAATATGGAATACCTTCATACTTAAAACAAGAGTCTCCATTTTTAGAAGAACGGATCAATTTTGCATGAGCCACACCGTTATCATCTTTATACAAAGTCAAATCAAATTTTTCGATGGAATTAGATTTGGTAGGTGCCACAACATATCCCTTGAAAGATTGCATATATCCATCATCCCGAAGTACGGAGAATTTTTTGTTGACAGCTTGTATACTCTCAAGAAATGGTTCGATGTTGGAAAAATCTCCTGAGTGTGCGGAAGATTTTGTCGTTTTGTGTGAGGGACTGTCTGTAGCCTTCAATAACTTTGGCTGCAACAATTTATTAAAATCCAAACCAAAGAAATCACAGGTGGTCACCAGACAGGCATAGTTCAAACTATTACTATCTGGATTAAATAAATCCTGGAGCGTACCTTTGTTGATATTAAAACCATAGCGTTCTTCTAAAATCGCCTGAAGTTGTGTATAAGAATATCGGCTCTCAAAAAAGGCGGTTCTTAATTGGGCTTTGATTCGTTTCAGATATTCAGTTTGAATATTAGGAATTTTAGAACTCATGGGAACTACCTCCTTAAAACCGTGATTCCTATCTTTCTTTATCAGTTAAGAATCATTATATCACACTGGATAAATATCGTCCAACTTGAATGAAAATCGTTCGACAAAAAATATGATAATCATTCAATAAGAAACAAATAGTGTCGTGATTATTTGTTTTTTTCTTGATAAAATTATATGCGTGAAAGGTTTCGAAAAAAATATTTTCGGAATAGGAAAAAGGGTGACCGTAGGAAAGGAGACTCAGGAAAATGAAGTTCATTAGAATTATTCTGAACCTTGAAAATCGAACATTATCCGGAAATCTCAACACTACGATGAACCAAAGATGATACCCTCTGTTTTCTTATAGAGGATGATTTTGAAAGATTGCACGTGTTGGGGTTTCTTAAAGAGACCCTAAAACGTGCTTTTTTTATGGGAAAAGTCAAAAAGAAGAAATTTAAGGGAGGAGCGTGAAAAACATGAAAGGATTAATTTATTCGCCAAAGAAGGGTATTCCGTTGTTTCGATTACTTTATGATAGAACCGGGAACCGTATGGTGGAATATCGCAATATGCGAAATGGACAAACAGAACTTTTACCAATTGAAACGATGATAGTTTATTTGATAGATTGGGAGACAAAGTCTGAAAATCAGATGCTATATTCGCCGCAGAATCGGATTCCACTAGGAATTGTGGGGCGAGACGTACAAGGTTCCTATTATATTGAAGTGAAATACAAGAAAGTAAAGGAATGTATTCGATTTAGTACTTATATTGGCTTGTTTTTTGAGGAAGGAATTAAAAACGTAGGATAGTATAGAGAAAGGTAGAGGGACACGAGATGTTTTTGTAGTCTGTCACCGGAGAAAAAGAAAATAAACATTACATTAGATTGAGCTGAATCAACAGAATTCTAGGCCACTATGTAAACATTTGCCAATAACGGATATTGGGTGTTTTCATAGTGGCTTTTTGTTTTGGAACGATGGGTACGTAATTTGTTGTATGAGGAGGAGTGAAAAATGCAAGTATTGAAAATAGGCAATGTGGAACGGTTTCTTAGTGATTTGTTTGAAATTGAAGAAGAAATGCAAGAGGACAGTTATTGGGATACAGATAGCGAAAAATTAAGAATGTATTCTCAGTATGCTCACATTTTTATTCGTAAAATTGTGACATATCTGAAAGAAAATTTTCGAGAGGAACGATGCAATGTTCTGGTAATTATGCAGGAGTTGTATCGTGTAGGTGTAACCGGGGAATACGGTTATTTACAAAAACTAGAGAAGATGGACGAGGAGTCCGAGTTTCAATATCTTCGTGGCTCAGATGGCTGTAGGCTGTTACGTTATACAGTGTGCCTGTTGCGATATTACTTTCTTGCAAACACAAACTTCAAATATTATGACAAGGAGCGTGGCGAAGTCGATGATCTTTACAAAAAGGTTTCTAAACTTAAAAGTATTGAAAAAAGACAGCAAAAACAGGAGGAAGATGAAGAGGAAGAGACCTATGAAGTAGAGGAAGAAAATTTTATGCTGGAACTTCGCAAACATATGGACACGAATATGGTGGGGCAGGATGTTTTGAAAAAGAAACTTTGCTCGATTATTTATCAGTGGAAATATCAGGATGTAAGAACAAACTTTTTGATGGTTGGTCCCAGCGGTTCCGGAAAGAATCATATGATTGATACAATCAAATCGTTTCCGGGGTTGGAGATATCTGTTGTGATTTATGATTGTTCTTCTTTGACACCTACAGGTTTTAAAGGGAATGAAGTGACGGATATCTTTAAAAGAATCAGAGAAGTTTTGAGAAAGAATACTCTCAATAACCTGACAGGGAGGGGAAATAAGTCTTCAAAACGTTGTATTGTCTATTTGGATGAAATTGATAAAATCATTAACTTTAATCATGACAGCAGAGGTGAATCCGTGAATGCAATGGTGCAACAACAGCTACTTTCAGCTTTAGCCGGAACAGAGGAGATTGAAGGAGTAGACACAAAGAATCTTCTTTTTATTTTGGGGGGAGCTTTCCCTAGAATTGATGAATTGGAAAAAGAGGAAAAGAAACCGGTTGGATTTTCCAGAGAAAAGGAATGTGCAATCGATTACAAAAATTCATTGCGGGAGCAGATTCATGCAATTGGTGGAGAAGTAGAATTTATCGGTCGTATAGAAGACATTATGAAAATGCCTAAGTTAACTCGAAGTGACTTGAAGGCAATTATGTTAGACCCAAATAGCGGAGCGTTTTACGAGAGACAGAAAGTATTTCAGAATGCCGGATTAAATCTTGAAATGGAAGAAGATGTGGTAGAGGAAATTTTGAATCGAGTTGAAGGTCAGGCTGCCGGTGCAAGATATGTGAAAAATTTTATTACACAACTTGCTGGCAATGAATATTTTTATGATTTGAAAACAGGAAACTATGATACCCTCAGAATTCACAAAGGAATGCTTGAGGGGGAACAGCCTGTTTTGTTGAGAGGAGGGAAAAGAGCGGATGAAAGCTGTAAAGAGTATGCTTAAGGAGTATCAAATCCATGAACACGAGGATCGAACGGAATCTGTTTTGAAGTGGGGACAATTGTTAAGTAGGGGATATGATACATCAGAGGAAGAAGTCATTGAAGATAATTATGAAACCGGAGGAGATGCAAGACCGGATTTTCGTAAACTCCCTAAAGTGTATGCTTGGTTTATGTTGATGGATTTACATATTCCTCCGGATTTGTACCGGTGTTTTCGAAGAAAAAAACAACTTCGAAAAGAACTGGAAGAAATGAAATTGGTGCATTATCAAAAAGTCCTTGAGGACGGAATGAAAATAATTGTAGAAAGAAATTCGTCTAACCCCAATTATCCCATTGTCTACGTAAGGGACCAGTCCGGAGAACGATACGATTTTATTGATTTGGATTGTTCGGAGTTACTCTGCATGGATATTTATATAAAAGATTCAGCGTTTCAAAGTCCCATGAGAACACTTGCAGTGTTAATATTTTATATGGAGTATCCGTTACGTACTAGAAGGATTCAAAAAGCGGTTTTAAGAGCAGCTATTCGAGGAATTTTGATGAAGCATAAAACCGAGATGATGGAAGAAGAATACAGTTAAGAGAGGATGAAATTATGTGGAAAATAGCAAAAAGATTTTTGTGGGGACTAACAATTTTAGTGATTTGGATGTTTAGTTTCAGTGCTGTATATAAAGCGACATTTTATCGGATTTTAGTAAAGGGAAAATGGAACCTACGGGTGTTCCATGTGCCCCTTGTTTTTCTTGGAGCAGTGCTTCTAGTTGTAGTGGCAGCACATTTTTTAAAGGGAAAGAAAAAGAAAATTCTTCAGTATGGATTAGCAGGAGTAACTATCGTATATCTGATTGTTTTTGAATTGCTTACTACATTCCCATATTACAAAACGGATGGATTTTGTTTGAAGCCGGAAAGCCGTTTAATGGATCAAATAGAATATGTTCATCCACAGAGAGACTCACGTTTTTTTGAAATCGTTTGGAACAATAACCAGCCGATCGATATGAAAAAAGCTGAGGTTTTTGTTTCGGTTTTTTCTGATGATGATATCAGAACTTTACATACTAGCAAAATTCAACCGGAACAGATTTATGAGCCGGAACAAAATTATGAAGGGAAATCAGCTACCGTTCTCAATGCTTATTCAGCAATGAAACCATTGGATTATTACTATCAGTACCACATCTATTTGACTCTGAATTATGGAAATCAGTCAGAGACAGAATCAGTGGCAGATTTTAATCAACTCGACGGACTTAATTATATCTTCAGTAGAGGAGAATTTACAAAGGAGTATTATTCCTTTGTTTCATATCGGATGTTGCAGATTTATCTTATTATGTTGATAATCTTTTTAGAATTTCTTTATAGTGATTGGCTAGAAGATATAATGAGAACGGATGAATATGATGAGTATGATTTAGATGTGTAAAGGAGGAGTATTATGAACTCGGGCTTTTTTTCTTTTTTCGAAACAGGAATATTTCATTGTCCGGTGCTAAATGCGAAAGAAACAGAGAATAACTATCCGATAATAGAAGAGGACATCCTCAAGGTTATGGAAGATGAATTTCTTCAGGAACCGGAACGAATTCTCTTTGTTCCATTTCTAAGAAAAAGAAATACGGAGATCTATGTTGATTTATACTTTTTTGACGCAATAATCGAGGGAACAATTGTCCGAATTGTGTATAAACCGGGGTACTGTTTGGAAGAGGAGATGGAGAGAAAACTTATTTCATACCTCCATGATAAACCACTGAAAATTCTCTCAAAGCAGTTCCGGGAATTTATTAAACGGGTAAAAAATGCATTTCCGCAGTGTGATTTTCATGATTATGAAGACCATTTGACTTACAAAAAAAATACGAAAATCATAGGACGATTTATGGAGTATTTATATTTTTCCTCACATCCTTCAATCAAAGAAAAATTGTATAAGGCAGGGCTTCATACTCTTGCTTACAATTTGGAAGATTTATATGTGGATAATTTATTGGCGACTTCTTTGGAAGAAATGTTTCAGATGCCAATGAAACTTCTTAGAATATTGAATCGTGAAAGGATGTATCAGCGAATTGGTTCCTATGAAGATTCTAAACGGGTAAAAGAAGTTTATCGACATTTTGCAAATCGAATAGAGGAAACAATAACAGCTGCTCAATGGGATTATATTGAGCAATTATATGTACGGGAAGGGTCTGCTAAAAGTTTTAGCAAAAGGCTTTTCAGGTATTATGAAAAAAATGCTTTGAATCATTATACATATGATGAGTATCGAGAATTTGAAAAGAATCAAAAGAGGATTGCTGACTACTATCCTGTGCGTAGACCAATGCCGGAAAGTGTTTGGTTAACTGTGAGAAATCAAAAAGAGATTATTAGTTGTTTGAAATTTGAGGAAAAACTGAACGCGGGAATTGAAAAGCATCAGAATGATTATGACTTCTTCTGGGAGGATTCCAAATGGATTGTAACACATCCCAAAAATATTCGAGAGGTTACGAAAGAAGCAGCGGCACAAAAAAACTGCCTGATTTATTATTTGTTTCGAATTGCAATGGGAGATACACATATCCTCTTTGTCCGCCATAGTGACAATCCGGGAAAATCCTTCATCACTATGGAAATCACTCCACAGGGGAAAATTGTTCAAGCATATAAAGCTTGTAATAGAAAACTTGATGGCGAAAATATGCGCTTCATTGAAAAGTATGCTGAGATTAAAGGCTTTGAATTTAACCCAACGGAATTATATGGAGATGTTGGGGTAGATAATACTGGAGTCAGTGAGTATTTTAGAGATTACCTAAAAAGACATGACAGAATAGAGCCAATTAAAGAACAGGGGATTCAAATGGAATTGGCAGATTACCTTTATTAATTACGATACTTCTTATATTCATGGTTGAACAAGGTCTTATTATAGATATTAGTAGCAAATGTTCTTATATCGTTAAACCGCTACTATTGATTGTCAGGGGATTTAGTAGCGGAAATGAAGATATTGCAAAACCGCTACTATTAATTCGACTCAGACCTAGTAGTGGAAATGAAGATATTGCAAAACCGCTACTATTAATTCAACTCAGAACTAGTAGTGGAAATGAAGATATTGCAAAACCGCTACTATTAATTCGACTTAGAACTAGTAGCGGAAATGAAGATATTGCAAAACAGCTACTATTAATTCGACTCAGACCTAGTAGCGGAAATGAAGATATTGCAAAACCGCTACTATTTTTTTGAGAACGTCCAGGTAAAATGGAAGTGATATTATGCCACATCTGTATGAAGTACTTTTTAATGCCAAAAGGAAAGTTTTATGGTAAGATATAAACAGTATTTGGAGCGTAAAAAAGGAGATATAGGAATGGAAAAAAGAAAAATTAATAAGCTAGGAATCGAAACTTCACTATTAGGTTTCGGATGTATGCGTTTTCCGATGAAGGATGGAAAAATCGAGGAAGTGGAAGCAACGAAAATGCTGGAGAGGGCATATGAAAGTGGCGTAAATTATTTTGATACTGCATATGTTTATCACGGTGGAGAAAGTGAAATTTTTACAGGAAAAGTCCTGGAGAAATTCCCGAGAGATTCCTATTATCTGGCAACGAAACTTCCGGTTTGGGAGGTTCATAAAAAGGAAGATGTGGAACGTCTGCTGAATGAACAGTTGGAAAAATTGCAGAAGGACTATATTGATTTTTATCTGCTTCATGCCTTAAATGGAGAACGATGGGACGAAATGGAGCGTTTGGAAGTTTTTGAAGCTTGCGAAGAATTAAGAGCAAAAGGGAAAATCAAATATATTGGATTTTCGTTCCATGATGATTATCCAGCATTTGAAAAGATTATTAAAGCCAAGGATTGGGATTTCTGTCAGATTCAATTAAATTATATGGATACAGAAATTCAGGCAGGATTAAAAGGGTATCGATTAGCAGAAGAAATGGGAATTCCATTGGTGATTATGGAACCAATTAAAGGTGGAAACCTGGCAACTCTGCCGGAAGAAATTGAATCGATGTTTAAGAAACAAAGACCAGATGATTCTGTGGCAAGTTGGGCACTTCGCTGGGTAGCCTCATTCCCGAATATCATGACGGTGTTGAGCGGAATGTCAAATATGGAACAGACGAATGACAATATAAAAACATTCACTAATTTTGAAACCATGAATGACGAAGAAAAAAAACTGGTAAAGACAGTTGCCGAGACTATTCGTAGCCGTGTTGCCAATGGATGTACCGGTTGTGGATATTGTATGCCATGCCCTGCAGGAGTAGATATTCCAAAGAATTTCCATATTTGGAACCAGTATCATATGTATATGAATTTGGGAGGACTGGGATGGATGTGGAACAATGAAATTGGAGAAGAACAGAAGGCCCATCATTGTGTTCAGTGTGGTGCCTGCGAGAAGGTGTGCCCACAGAAATTGAAGATTCGGGAAAATCTAAAGGAAATGGAAGCAGAGATTGATGCGGCTTTAAAATAAAAAATGAGAATTGAAAGGAAAATAAAAAAATGAAACGAGGATTGGCAATTCTTTTGGTGTTTAGTTTACTCATCGGAAGTGGAGTGTGGTTTGGGAAAAACACACCTGCACAGGAAATGGTGGTACATACGTTGAAAGCGGGAGAGAGTTTTGAAGACAATCCGTTGAAAGGATTTGTACCATTTGAGGAGAGGACTTCTAGCTTTCCTCATAGTCTGGAATGGTTTTATTTGCCGGTGAGTGCTGTGCAGAAAGGAATGAATTCCTTTGATTGGACAGCGTTAGAAAATAGATTAAATACCATTGCGGGAAGAGGACATCAGGCAGTATTTCGATTTTATTATGATTATCCGGGAGAGTCCACAGGGGTACCGCAGTTTCTGATTGACCAGGGTCTGCAAATGAAATATTACAATGAACCGAATGATTTAGGTGGGGATGGATATTGCCCCAATTATGAAGATAGAAACTTTAGAAACTCTATGATTCAATTCATTCAGGAATTTGGAAGACAATATGACGGTGATGGACGAATTGGATTTGTTACGGTTGGTTTACTTGGATTTTGGGGGGAGTGGCATAACTGGCCTTATGATGAAGATACTTCAGACGGAAAACCGGATTGGAGTATTTCTACCGCTGTATACAAAGAAGTATTGGATGCATTCGATGGTGCGTTCAATCAAACACCAATCTGTGTCAGGGAACCTAAAAGTGGAATTGATTTTTCAAAATATGATGTAGGATTTCATGATGATTCATTTGGGTATGCAACATTATCTCAGCGGAACGGTGGACAGGACTGGAGTTTTATTCAGAAGCTAATCAACTTCCATATGGAAAATCGCTGGAAAACGAATTGCATCGGTGGAGAAGTATACCCTCCTAGTCAGCAGGATATTTTTACCGGAAAATCACCGGATGGTAGTTTCCAAAGCTGGGATCTTTGTATGGAAGAAGCACATGCAACATGGATGCTTTGTGAACAGATGAAATATTATCAGGGGACAACGAAAGAAAATGCTAAAAGAGCTGCAAAACAACTGGGGTATGATTTCCGTGTAACAACGGCTTCTTTCCCAAACCAGTGTAATAATGAAATTCCACTTCAGATTGCAATGAAAAATATTGGAAGTGCACCGTTTTATTATGATCATCGCTTGTGGCCTGTAGCAATTGGAATGAAACAGAATGGAACTGTTGTAAAACAGTGGAATACAGAATGGGATTTGTGTGATATTCCGGCGGATCAGTCCATAAAGAATTTAGAAACAACGCTGGATACTCAGGGCGTGTCAGAAGGTACTTATGAGCTTTGTATGAAGGTAATGAATCCATTGCCGAACGGAAAACCACTGGGATTTGCAAATGAAGGACAGGGAAGTGATGGATGGTTAAATTTAGGTTCTGTGGCAATTACGAAACAACAAGAAACTACTACTTTAAAAACAGAGACAGAATCAAAAACAGAAGGCACAACTGTAGTAGATGGAACAAGTTTTACAGCGATAGATACTTCAGAAAAAATTGTATGCCAGCTTACAACGTCAATGAATTTTGCACACTTGCAGGTGTATATTGATCAGGATGGTAATTCAGGGACCGGTTTTTTGAACAGCTCTGATGGACTAAGCAGCAATGCCGGTTTTGAATATTTGGTAGAAGATCAGGCAATTCATAAACATCAGGGAAATCAGGGCGAATGGAGTTGGAATCAAGTTGGAACCGTAGAAAAAAGTTCTGCAGGTCAGACTACGACGATAGAAATTCCAAAATCCCTTTTAGAAAATCCAACAAGTCAGATAAAATTACAATTACGTTTGATTGATTCTCAATGGACCGGAATTTATGTATCTGAGTTGATTGAACCGCAACAGCAGGAAAGTGATTCTGATATCACAGAGGATTTGGAAATTAACGGATTTCAGATTAATCAGTTGTATCAGGGAGTGCGTACTCTCTATTCTTCGACAAACAGAGTGGGAGGAGAAGAAGTTCAGGAATTAGGATTGATTTATGGAATTGATTTTCCGGGATTCGACCAGAAAGATATGACTGCTGAAAGCATCAGTTCCTGGGTGGTCACAGTGGCAAAGGATGACAGATTGGGAGCGTATTCCAAGGTTCTTAGTAAGGACAAAACCTATGCCATTACAATGCGACATGCTTCAGGAACGAAAAAGGAATTTGAAACCCGATATTATGTCCGGGCTTATGCAAAGTTAAAAAGCGGAAAAATTGTTTATTCGACTATCAGTAGTTATACAGTAAATGAAATTATTGGAAAGTGAGAGAAATGAAAAAAAAGGTCTTTTTATTATTGACGGGATTGCTTCTAATCCTTTATAGCGTGGGACAAAAATCAGTGCAGGCAGATACTGGACCCAAGCCATCAGTAGTGGTAGATATTAAAGGATTGGAAGGTCAGGAATATTGGGTAACTTTATTGGCAAAAGAAGAAAGTACCGGACCTTATAGTGTTGATGGAATTCAAGAGAGAATGGAATACCAGGAAAAAGACGTCAATACTATTTTTGAGAAGATTATAAAATTGACGAGAACTCAAGACTATCATTTTCTAGGATTTACTCAGAATTGTACGGAAACCCACCGATTTGAATGGGTATATTATCCGCCGGAGGAGTTTAAAATATTTATTTATCTTCCAAAGCTGAATAAATATTTTATTAGTGAAGATGAATGTAGCAAATATGCTTTTGATAGTTACTATACGTTGAAAGTGGATCAGAATGAGTTGAATCATGAAAAGAATTGTATAGTAATTAAAAAGGGAGCAGTCAAGAGAAGTTATGATTATCAGGAAGAAACAGGAAACCTTCTAGCTCGAATGTTGTTTACTCTTGCAGTGGAAATACTTCTGGCAATGCTAATGGGATTTAGGAAGAAAAAGGAACTGTTTATTATATTGATGGTCAATGTTCTGACACAGGTATTTCTTAATGTGGTGTTGAATGAAATGGTATTCCTAAAGAATTGGCAAACTCTGGGATATCTTCTGGTGGAAGTAGGAATTGTTTGTTTGGAAGGAATTGCCTTTGTGAAAACAATTGGATCAGATAATTCACAGAGAAAAATCTGGACCTATGCATTTTTGGCCAATCTCTTGTCTTTCGGCAGCGGATTAATGATGGCTGAACTACTTCCATGGTTATTTTAGAAAAAAGCGAGGGTTCTCGCTTTTTTTCTATGTGCAGTTTTTTTAGAAAACTACCATTCATGGAAATAGTGTGTTAAAATAAGTGGGTTGGAAACAGACTCAAGGAGAACAAAATGAAAATTATAAACTTAGTAGAAAACACAGAAGGGAATATGGCCTGCTCCGTGGAACACGGACTGAGTTTTTATATTGAGACTGAAAAACATAAAATTCTGATGGACACCGGAGCTTCGGATTTGTTTTTGAAGAATGCAGAAAAACTAGGGATTGATTTAACACAAGTGGATATCGTGATTCTGAGCCATGGACATTACGACCATGGAGGTGGATTGCGAACATTTCTTGAAATGAATTCTTCCGCAAAGATTTATTTACAAAAGAGTGCTTTCGAAAAGTACTATTCCTGTAAAGAAGAAACAGGAGAAATGCGATATATAGGAATTGACCGGAAATTGAAAGGGCATCCGCAAATTGTTGAATTGGATGGGAATTGGAAAATTGACGATGAAATTTATTTATTTTCCGGAATTCAGTCCAATTACCCCATTCCAGAGACAAACAATCGACTAAAAAAAGAGAGTAATTCCGAAATTGTACAGGATGACTTTCTTCATGAACAATGTTTGGTACTTCAGGATGGCAAAAATCATATACTGTTTTCTGGATGTGCACACCATGGAATTCTAAATATCATGGAAACTTATATGAAACTGTTTGGTAGAGAGCCGGATGTAGCAATTAGTGGTTTTCATTTCATGCGAAAGCATCGATATTCCAGAAGTGATGTGAGAGCAATTATTGATACGGCAAAAGAATTAATCCGTTATCAGACACAGTTCTACACATGTCATTGCACAGGAGAAAAACCTTATGAAGTAATGAAAAAAATTATGGGATATCAGATAAAATATATTCATTGCGGTGAAGAACTATACTTGAGCAATAAGAAAAATAAAGCCAATAATATTCTTTGGAAAGGACTCCTTGCAGGGATTGGAACTGTAGGAGTAATGGCGTTAATCGCCAAAGAATATAAGAAAAAATAACTGAGAATGAAAAGGGAGAATGATATGAGAAAAATAGTTTATGGAGTAGCAGTAAGTTTGGCAATGAGTCTGATGGCAGTTGCACCGGTTCTGGCAGAGGAAATTACAACAGAACAGGATACAGAAACTGTGACAGAAGTAGTGGTAAGAAGCCTGGAGAACTGTTCTTATTCGAATGTTAAAGATTTAGTCTATGCGGGAAAAAGAACGCTTTTAAAGCCGGAAATAAAAGACGGAGAAATCACTTTAGTTGAAGGACAGGATTATGAGTGCTCGTATCAAAATGAAACAAAAGTGGGAGAAGCGACTTTGACGGTTACAGGAATCGGAAATTATTCCGGAACAATGACTTTCAATTACAATATTACGCCGAAAAAAATCAAAGCAAAAGTAGTAGTAAAGAAGAAATCATTTCCTTATGCAAAAAAGAAAAAGTATAAACCGGAAATTGTGGTAAAAGACGGAAAGACGGTGATTCCAAAATCGAACTATAAGGTGACTTATCCAAAGACAAAAGGAATCGGAACTTATACCATTAAGGTTCGGTTAAAGAACAATTACCGGGGAACCGGCAAGGGAAAATTCCAATTGGTTCCTTATAATACGTCCATTGCGAAATTAACAGGAACAAAGAAAGGCTTTACGATTCTGTGGAAGGCAATGATAGGTGAAAAATTTAATAATTTCACAGGATACGAAGTGGTGTGCTCTACGGAAAAAAACTTTAAGCACAAAAAGAGCTACAAGTGTTCCAAGAGTTTCCGACTGATTCACGCCGGAAAATTAAAATCTAAGAAAAAGTATTATGTTAAAATGAGAACTTTCAAAATTGAAGGAAAGAAGAAGTATTACTTCTCTTCATGGTCCAAAGTGAAAACGGTAAAAACAAAATAATATAGGTGTCAAAAAAAATGACATTTCTAATTGAGAGTGAAATCATCATATGATAAAATAATGGTAGTTATTGTGAACGGATAATTACCATTTTTTTATTACGGAGGTGGAAATATGAAGAGAAAGAAGGGACTGGCGGTATTGTGCTCTGCAGCAATGGTGGTGACTACTGTGCTGTCCGGATTTAGTACCAAAGCTGAGGAAACTGAAAAGTTTCCGTTTAAACTGCAGGCACCGAAATATACGTCTATTGCATTGCTTGGAACAGATTCGAATACCTCGATGAGTTATTCCTACAGTATGGAAGAAGATATGTGTTCGTTTCTGGCAAAAAAAGAAACAGATAGAGAAGAATATGATGCAACGCTGAAAGAATATGGCTATGATGAACTTTGGGTAAATGTTCAGATGGACTGGGCAATTGATGACCCGACAGATTGGAAATATACTTCATATTGGGATAACGATGGAATGGATGAGGAATACCGAATGCGTGTGGATCCATGGTCTGTGCTCAGTGAAACTCCGGGAGTGCAATCAGTCAATCAATTTTGGTGTTTGAGAGGGTTTAATTCTTCTGAATGGAGTGGTTATGATGTGACCCCGGGACTGAGCTCTGTTTTAAAGCCGGGACAATATGAGGTTCTCGGATATGATGAAGGTGTTGTGAATGAAATTAATATTGACTGGAGTAAACATACGCTATATGCAAGATCACGATATCGGGTTACAACGAGAGCAGAGGGACGGGATGATGAGGTGACGTTTTCATCATGGTCCGGAGTTGCATCTTATGGAAAGGATGGAGAATCTATTCCGATTTACACGAAGAATAATGTAAGTCCACCGGATGTATCCAATTTAAGAATTGCCGGAGATGAAGAATATAATGGAGCACCGGTTGCCTATGTGACTTTATCGGTTCCGGATGCTTTGCGAAAAACGATGACTCATCTGCAAATTCATGGCGGAGGAGCCAGACTGGAAATGGAAGGTCGAGTTCAGGGAACCAGCGAATGGAAAACAATCAGCGGTGAATTTGAAGTAAAATCCGGAGATATGTGGATTCCGTTAAGCTACCTGCAAGGAGAAAAAACAATTAATGCAGGTACTCCAATTGAACTTCGATTCCGTTATTGGGTGAATCAAAACCGATTTTGGAATGGCGAGGAAATATCAAATTTCTATACCAATTACTCAAAAATACTAAAAATTAACACTCCGGAAATTCCGGCAGTCAATCATGGTACGGGAAATGATACAGCACCATCAGAACCGGCTATTTCATCCGCAAGCGCTGGAGCATCTCAGAACCAGGTAAGAAAATTTGTCACCGGACTTAAGAACGATAATGATCCGAAAGGAACCAAGTTCAGTTTTCTTCTTGGAAAGCAGAAAAAAGTGAAAAAAAATTCTATTTCATTGACCTGGAAGAAAGCGAAAAATGCATCTACGTATGTGATTTATGGTGCAAAGTGTGGCAAGAAAAACCATTATCAGCCAATTAAGACAGTGAAAACGAATTCATTTACGCAAACCGGTCTTGCAAAGGGAACATATTATAAATATTTAGTTGCTGCGTTTGACAAGAACAACAAGCTTCTTGGAATGTCCAACACCATTCATATTGCCACAAAGGGTGGAAAGGTATGTAACTTTAAAAAAGTAACCAGTGCTGCAAAAAAGAGCAAAGTTACCTTAAAGAAAAAAGGTGCAACGTTTAAACTGAAAGGAAAAGGCGTTAAGGAATCCAAGAAACTGAAAGTGAATGTACATCGCAAGATTCGGTATGAATCAGAAAACAGTAAAATTGCAACGGTAGATAAGTCAGGAAAAATCAAGGCAAAGAAAAAAGGAAAATGTATCATTTATGTCTATGCTCAAAATGGTGTATTTCAGAAGGTTACGGTAACTGTAAAAAAATAGGATGATTGAATACGGGTGGAATTGCTTTGGAAATTCTGCCCGTATTTTTGGTGAATGGAGAGAATAATGAAATATAATAGTACAATTCGAGGAAAATTTCATAGTAGGCCAAACCGTTTTATTGCCAAGGTTTGGATTGATGGAAAATTGGAAACAGTTCATGTAAAAAATACCGGACGTTGCAAGGAGTTGCTTCTTCCGGATAGTGATGTGATTTTGGAAATCAGTGACAATCCAAATCGAAAGACGAAATATGATTTGATTGCTGTTTATAAGGAAGGATTCGGTCTAATCAATATGGATAGTCAGGCTCCGAATAAAGTGGCGTTGGAATGGCTGAAAAAACAGTCTTACGATTATGTCAAACCGGAATATACATATGGGGATTCCAGAATTGATTTTTACATGGAAAAGGGTGAGGAAAAGTATCTCATGGAAGTGAAAGGCTGCACCTTGGAAATTGATGGAGTGGGCTATTTTCCGGATGCTCCAACAGAGCGAGGGGTAAAACATCTGCGGGAACTGACAAAGGCAGTAGAGCAGGGATTTCATTGTATGATTGCTTTTGTAATTCAGATGGAAGGAATTGATCGTGTGCTTCCAAATGTGGATACTCATCCGGAATTTGGAACTGCAATGGAAGAAGCGGTGGCCGCAGGCGTTCAGGTGTTATTCCTGTGTTGTAAAGTGGAGGAAGATTCTTTGGAAATTCTTTCTTGAATGAGGGTGTGAAAGAGAACAAAGGTGTGATAAAATTGTGGAAGAGAGAAAAAAGACATTTGTTGAAAGAGGAGAGAAAAAATGAAGATTGTTAAAAAATTACTAGTAGCTTTTATTTTGATTCTTGTGGTTTCACTAGGATGGGTAGGATATGTTTCAAGTGCATCCTATAGATATCTAAAAGAGTATGGTTATGGTACTGGGGAGATTCCAAAAGTTTTAGCGGTATATTTTCATCTCAGTGATGGATACACAGTAAAAAAAGAAAAGGATGGACAGAGCTTGTTTATTGGAAATGCAGATTCATCCTATTACGAAGAATCCTGGAACCCAAAGTGCTATCAGTGTGTTGATCGTGAAGGTCAGGATCTATTCTTTGAAACAAAAGTCGGTGCGCCAAAACCGGAAAAGTTTGAAATTAGTAGCACAGAAAAATCTTGTCATTGGTTTGGAATATATTTGATGACTAACGGACAGACAGTAGAGAATGCCAAGGAATAATCATGTTAGGAGAAATCAAAAATGAATGAGAGTAAGTGGGAAAAATTGCCAATGATGATTTTCGGAGCAATGATTTGTTGCTTCCTTTGGGGATCGGCTTTTCCTTGTATTAAGACAGGATATCAGTTGTTTCACATTCTGGGAGGCGACACTGCTTCACAGATTTTGTTTGCAGGATGTCGGTTTACGCTTGCGGGAATGATGGTGATTCTTTTTTCCAGTATTACCAATCGTCAATTTACGAAACCAAAACATCCGAGAAGAATTGCTACCCTGAGTGCGTTTCAGACTGTAACACAGTATATCTTTTTCTATATTGGTTTGGCACATACGACAGGGGTGAAATCTTCAATTATCACAGGATCAGGAACATTTTTGACGATACTTGTCTGTTGTTGGGGCTTTAAGCAGGAAGAACTGACTATGAGAAAAATCATTGGTAGTGTTCTTGGATTCGCGGGAATTATTTTGGTTAATTTAAATGGAAGTACCATTGATTTTGACTTTTCCATTCAGGGAGAAGGATTTGTTTTTATTGCCGCTTTTTGTACTGCTATGGCATCCGGATATATTAAAAAGTTTTCCGCGGATTCCGATGTGGTAATGCTTAGTGGCTATCAGTTTTTCTTTGGTGGACTGGTTATGGCAATCGTAGGCTTTTTCATAGGAGGACGTTTACATGGATTCTCCCTTGCAGGAATGTGCCTATTGTTATATATGGGATTTATTTCAGCAATGGCGTATACCCTTTGGGGAATTTTATTGAAATATAATGATGTATCAAAAGTATCTACATGTAAGTTTATGAATCCAGTGTTCGGCGTGATTTTATCCTTCTGGATTCTGGGGGAAAATAATCAATTGGGCTGGCAGGTTGTTGCTGCATTAGTCCTAGTATGTTTTGGAATATTTATTGTGAACCATCAAAGTAAAACAGAGGTAACGAATAGTTAGGAGGTAGTTTTATGGCAAAAACAATTGTAACTTATTTTTCAGCAAGCGGTGTTACCGAAAAAGTAGCGAAGGAACTGGCAAAAATCGCCGATGCAGATTTGTTTGAAATCAAGCCACAGATTCCATACAGCAATGCAGATTTGAAATGGATGAATCCTTTGGCACGATGCAACAAAGAAAAATTTGGAAAGAAGGATGTACCGGTAGAAGGTTGTGTGGAACATATGGAGGAATATGACCTGATTTTAATTGGATTTCCAATCTGGTATTATGGAGCACCGAATGTTGTAAATACATTTGTGAAGGACTATGATTTTTCGGGAAAGAAGATTGCCTTGTTTGCAACTTCCGGAGGAAGTGATATCGGAAAGTCTGCTGAGAAACTGAAACCGTACCTTAGTGATACGGCAGAAATTATTTCATCCAAACTGTTTCGCGCATCTGACGGAGAAGATGTGTTGAAAGAATGGATTGACAGTTTATAAACAAGAGAGGGTATATGGGAAAAGAAATATTAAACTTATTGAATTCGGTTGACGAGGTAATGTATTACCCAATTCTGATTATTGTCATGGCTATTGCAGGTGTTTATTTCACCGTCCTTACAAGAGGAGTTCAAATCAGAATGTTTTTAGAATCCTGTCGGTTGATTATGGAACCGTCAGGAGATGGAAAGGTATCATCCTTTCAGGCATTAATGGTTTCTACAGCATCTCGTGTAGGAACGGGAAATATTATCGGGGTTTCTACGGCAATTTGTTTGGGGGGACCGGGAGCATGTTTTTGGATGTGGGTGATGTGTATTATCGGAGCAGCCTCAGCTTTTATGGAAAGTACCCTGGCACAGATTTATAAACGAAAAGATAAGAACGGAGCCTGTTATGGTGGACCAGCTTATTATATTGAAAAGGCACTTCATGCACACTGGTTAGCTGCAATGTTTTGTGTTTTCCTAATTGCAACTTATGCAATTGGATTTAATTTGCTTTGCTCCTATAATCTGCAATCAACTTTTGAAGTGTATTCTTTTTATGATAAATCCACAACACCGATGGTGATTGGACTGATTTTGGCTGTATTGGTAGGATATTGCCTGCTGGGAGGCGGAAAGAGGATTGTTAAGTTGACAAGTATTATTGTTCCGTTGATGGGAGTGTCCTATGTAATCATTTCCCTGATTGTCATTGTTTTTCATATCAAGCATGTTCCGGCTATGTTTATGGAAATCATCAGAGATGCTTTTGATTTTAAAGCAATTTTCGGAGGAGTGGCAGGTTCCTGCCTGATTTATGGTATTAAAAGGGGCTTGTATTCCAATGAAGCCGGTGTGGGTTCTGCACCCAATGCGTCAGCATCCGCACACGTCAGTCATCCGGCAAAGCAGGGACTGGTCCAGACGCTTTCGGTTTATATGGATACGTTGTTACTTTGTACCGCAACTGCATTGATGTGTTTGGCCAGTGGTGTGCCACATACGAAAGAAGTATCCGGAGCAATGTATGTGCAAAATGCAATTTCTACAGTGTTTGGAAAAATAGGACCGTTGTTTATTACTGTAGCAATGATTTTATTTGCTTTTACCACTTTGCTTGGAAACCTGTATTATGTTGACAATGCAATTATCTTTTTAAATCACAAAAAGGAACCATCAAACCGGTTTAAAGTAATTTTTAAAATTGTCTGTGTGGGAGTAATCTTCTTTGGAACAATGATTCCAATGGATGCAGCCTGGGCTATGGCAGATATTACTATGGGAGGGATGACACTAATTAACCTTCCTGCATGTATGCTTTTAGGAAAGGTTGCCATTGATGCATTAAGAGATTATGAAAAACAAAAGAAGGAAGGAAAGAATCCGACCTTTAGAGGAGCTAATATCGGCTTGGATGAAAATGAATTGGAATATTGGAATTTTGATGAATAAAGTCAAAGAGTAAGCACATTGTTGCTTACTCTTTTGGATTTACATGAATCATAATATGTTTCACTTTAGGAAAGGTAGTTTCAATTTCAGAATGAACATTTTCAGCAATGTTGTGAGCTTCTTTTAATGAGAGGGAAGCGTCCAGACTGATTTCTAAATCTACATAAATTTTATTCCCAAAGATTCGCGTCTGAATTAAATCAATTCCCAAAACGTCCGGATGACTTAGGATACAATCCCGTAAAGCATTTTCCGTTGCTTCATCGCAGCTGTGATCGACTAATTTGTCCATAGCATCTTCAAAAATTTCCACCGATGCTTTGACAATAAATAAGAAAATTACGATACTTGCAATAGGGTCTGCAATCGGAAAACCAATCCTTGCGCCAAGAATTCCAAGAAAGGCTCCCACGGATGACAATGCATCGGAACGATGATGCCATGCATCAGCCATCAGGGCACTGGAGTCTATTTTTTTTGCATAGACTTTGGTGTACTGAAACATCAACTCTTTGGAAAAAATGGAAAACACTGCTACAACCAAGGCAAAGGTCCCAGGGGTTTTCAGGCTGGAATATTCTCCGCCGATAATGGTGTTGATTGCACGAACGCCAATGGATAAGCCGGTTAAAAATAAAATGATGGACAGTACAATGGCAGCCACACATTCCATTCGTTCATGACCATATGGATGATCTTTGTCAGATTCTTTTGCTGCCATTTTCACACCGATAATAACCACAATCGAACTGAATACATCGGAAGCCGAATGAACAGCATCACTTACCATGGCGGAAGAATGTGCAAATAAACCGGCAATGAGTTTTAACAAAGAGAGTAGTGTGTTTCCAAAGATGGAAACAAGGGAGACACGCTTCGCAATTCGGGTAAATTCCGGCGTGGAAGTTGCTCCGGTTGAGGTGATTTCAAGTTTGTGATTCATAGTAATTCCCTCCTAAGGATATTATTGCTTGATAGTTGTTTCTTTCCGGCGAAGGTTTGGAAGAAGGAAAATCAGGATTCCAATCAAGCCAACGCCTAACATTATCATTCGTGCCAAAAGTGAATGGTTTCCACGCATTCCGTAATTAACCGGTAAAATCCACTTGATGTAACGGTTCGGCGGAAATGCAGATTGTACGTTAATAAATACCGGACAAAGAATCATATTTACTACGATAAATAATGGTAGGATTGCTACAAACTGATTCAGGTTTCGGAATAATTTCTGAATCAGTGCAATGAAACCGACAACCATCAATACGTATAAAATGGTATTGTAGATTTCCATGGCAATGCTGTCCGTGGTCCCTGAAATCAGAATGCCGAAGAAACCTACGATTCCGGAAATTCCGGTAGGAATCAGAAGGTATAAGTAAGATAGGACACTTCTTTGCCTAAGTGGAATAGAACCAAAGACACCGGACTCAATGTCACGAAACAGTAGGATTGCTCCGGTCATTGCAGCCAGGAGAATTAGCACGTATACCAATCCGCGAACCGGAAGGGTTAAATAGGAAGAAGAACTATCCTTTCCCACTAATGTGTTTTCAGTCCCATCAGCATAATAAAATTTAAAGAAGTCAATGGAAAGATTATCGTATTGATTCCGATAGCCTAATAATTCTTCCCAATCACTTTCGGAAAAATCTTTTACAAAGTTACTGGTCTCCATAAAATGTTTCTCTGCAATTAAAATAAAATCATTATAAATTTCAGAGAATATAATCTCATTGGCAAGCTTTACAAAGGCTCGATCTTCCAGAAAACAGCATTCTACAATGGAGTGACCGTGCGGAAGCCCTTTGTATTGGTGTTTTACATAGTTGGTCAAATGAGTTTTGAAATCTGCAGGAAAATAATAGCCGCAGAATGCGTTTCCGTTTTGCACTTCCCGTTCCATCATTTCCCGAGAGGAAACTTCGTAAAACTGAATGGCATTGCTTTTTCGTTTACAAAGGGAAGCAATTGCTTCATCCGCAATAGGATTGGCGCCCTTCTGATCTTCAAAAAGCACTACCTGCATCATTCGTTCATCTTCCCCGGACATGTTTTTTAAAGCCAGAGAGAAGAATGGAATCGAGAGAATGGTCAGTACAAATAATGGTTTTTTAAAATAGCGTTTGGTTAGCAAGAGTAGCCAGACCAAATAGTTTTTCAATTGGTTCATAAATATCTCCTTATCCTATCTTCGGAAACGGTAGTTTCGAATGCAAACAGTGCCAATAATCAGTACAAGAGTATGGGCAAGAATTAATAAAAACTGTAGGATGTTGAAATGATGAATCATACAGTTTTGTGCGTATTCCAGCATAATTCTTGTAATCAAACCTTTCGAAAGAGAAAGGAAAGAATGTGGAAGCATTGACAATGGGAAGAAAAATCCGGAAAGGAATCCCATAGATGCTATAAGAACAAACAGCGCCAAAATTGCATTCGCTGTATTTTCAATCAGTTCATAAACAAAAATTAACAATCCACAGATTGGAAGAAGAACAATGTAGGAGCAAAGAGTTCCAATAAAATATTCCGGTTTAAACAGGAGTACGCCCAAAGAAATCAGTAAGTACAGGAAACTGTAGCAGGTTAATAATGCTCCGAATCTTGCAAGAATCTGATAGGTTGCGGAAACACCGGAAGCCTTCAATTTCTTTTCCAAATCTAATTGATGTTTTGATAAGAAACCGGAACTTTGTAATCCCAGTAGCAAGAATATAAGTATAATTCCAACACACAAGTAGTAGGTGACAAAAGGAATGTTATCTGTTGGAGTCAACATCTTGTTATAGTATATGTTGCTTCGTTGCATCAAATGATTAAGAAACGGAAGGGAAAGAGCTACATCCTGCTCGGTTCCCTGAACAATGTTTCTGTTTTGCAGATATTCCCGCATAGAGTAGAAACAACGCTCGGAAAGCTCCACATAATTGGTTGCCACCTTGGTCATATCGGTTACAACAAAACTGATTACAGTGGCGGGAGCAGAACCGTATCGGATATCGATTTTGGTATCTTCTCCGTTAATCATTTTTTCAATAAAATCATCCGGGACAACAAAGGCGATATCATAACGACCTTGATTGAGTCCGTCAAGGGCTGTATCAAAATCGACTTCATCCAAATGTAAACGAGTTTTCCCGTTGGTGACTTCCTCTAAGGTTTGTAGAACCAATCCGGTGTAATTGTTTTTTTCTGGCTCAACTACAGCAACCCGATAACTGCTTGGATCATTATTAAATTGTTTCTGGATTCCGAAAGAAATCACCGACAGGCCAATAATAACACCGATGAAAATAGCCATTCCAATCAGCATGGAAGGAATGGATGAAATGGCCCGTTTCAGTTCTAATCGAAATAATATTTTTCTTTTATCCATTTTTGCGTTCCTTTAAATCTTTGGTTAGAGTATGAATATTTTCGTATTCATATGGATGAAGGGTTCCGTCGGTTAATATATTGATTCGGTCACAAAGTGCAATCTCCCCTTCTTCATGGGTTGCGAGAAGGACAATTCCTCCCTTTGCCGTAAAACTCTTGATATAAGAAGCAATGATTTCTTTACAGTCAATATCCAAACTGGCAGATGGTTCATCCAATAAAAGAATCGATGGTTCGTTGGCCATGGAACAACCGATGCTGAGACGTTTTTTCATTCCGCCGGAAAGATTGGATACTTTTTTGTCTATAAACTCATGAATGCCTAATAGTTTCAGAATACCGTGATTTAATTCTTCTTCCATATCGAGTTTTGCTCCGGTGTACCAGAGGCGAAGGTTATCTCTTACAGTCAAATCTTCCATTAAAGGGTTGCTTTGCGGTACATAACCGATAATACTCTCTGGATGGCGGACTTCAAACAGATTTGTATTATCAGCAAAAAACGAACCGGAATCCGGGATAACAAGACCGGCAAGGCAACTCAGTAAGGTGGTTTTTCCGCAACCATTCAATCCAAGAATGCCAACACATTCACCGGAATTCGCGGAAAAAGAGATATTTTTCAAAATTTCCGTTCCTTTTCGAGAGTACTTTTTTTTGACTTCTTTAACTTCTATTTTTTTTATCATATTTCTCTCCGATTGTATAAATTTTAATAAAAAAATTATATCATACAATTGTGAGAGAACCAACAAAATAGTAGTAGGATTCTGACAAAGGCTGTGATAAACTATTAAAAGAAAAATACAGACGAGGTGTAAAATGAATTATTTTGAAACGGCAGATATTTTATTGCCAAAGAAAGATTTTGAAAAGTGGGCTGTCATTGCATGTGATCAGCATACATCAGAACCGGAATACTGGAATGATGTAAAAGAAATTGTTGGGGACACGCCGTCCTCTCTGAACATTATGTTACCGGAGGTATGGCTGAAGGAGGATAATGAGGAAAGCATCAAAAAGATTAATGCGACAATGGTTCAGTATTTGAATGAAGATGTTTTCGAGGAACATAAAAATTCTATGATTTATGTGGAACGAAAAATCGGAGATCAGATTCGAAAAGGTCTGGTGGGGGTCATTGATTTGGAAGATTATGATTATCACAAAAACAGCAAGACATTGATTCGTGCTACGGAAGAAACGGTAGAAGACCGATTACCGCCAAGAATCAAAATTCGGAAGGATGCTGTATTGGAAATGCCTCACATTTTATTGCTGTTTGATGATCCGACTCGTTCCGTTGTAAAACCATTGGAAGTGAAAAAGGAAGAATTACCTGTGGCATATGATTTTGAACTCATGAAAGATGGTGGACATATTCAGGGATGGTTCTTGGATGAAGAAACAGTTCAGAGTGTTCAGCTGGCTTTGGGAGAATTACTAAAGAAGAATGAAGATTTGTTATTTGTTGTGGGAGATGGAAATCATTCGCTGGCTGCGGCAAAAGAAAGTTATAATCTCACGAAAAATCCAAAGGCCAGATATGCGTTGGTTGAACTGGAAAATGTCCATGACCAAAGTATAGAATTTGAACCGATTTACCGTGTGTTGTTTCAGGTGGATGCTGCAGACTTTATTGAAAAGTTTGTGGATTACACAGAGAAAAATGGAGGAGAAGAACAGCAGTATTTTGAATGTATTACCAAGGAAGAAACAGGGACAATTCAGGTGAAGGCTACTGCAAAACTTCCGATTGGAACACTTCAGAAATTTATTGATCTTTATATGAAGGATCATCCGGAAGTGTCGATTGATTATATTCATGGAGAAGAAACTGTTCGCAATCTTTGTCAGCAGGAAAAAGTATTGGGGCTCCTGTTTGAAGGAATGAAAAAGGAAGATTTATTCCCAGCAGTAAGAGCAGACGGATCCTTGCCTAGAAAGACTTTTTCTATGGGACATGCGGATGAAAAAAGATTTTATATTGAAACAAGAAGAATTCAGTAGTCCGTTTGTGAAATTGTAACTGTATTTTCCAAATTTTTCCAAATTTTTCCAAAGAAAAATGTTGTTAAAAAAATATCAATGTGCTAGTATAAAAAGTGGCGGGTTCGCCACTTTTTTATTTCATAGGAAAGTTCTTTGAACTTCCCCATGAAATAAAAATGCTCCGCAAGGATGCGCAGCTCGCGGAGATGTATTTATGCTGACGCATCCGCTCGCGCGCGAAGTGTCGCAAGCGACAC
>JAILRZ010000107.1 GCA_024697845.1 Eubacterium sp.
CGAAGCAAAGAAGCAACGACCGAGCCGGCAGGCGAGAAATCGAACTAGTTCGAGCCCCGCGGGCTCGTTTGCGCAATAAAAATGGGTACCCGTTAAGGTACCCGTTTTATTGCACAAAAAGAGCGCGAGACGGGGATCGAATTCAAAGGAATGAATTATTAGAATCCCCGTATTTAAGGGCTTTTCAGAGCATTTTTGGAGTTTGGTGAATGTTACTTCTGCCTACTCTTTTGATTACCTTTTTTCGCGAAAATATGTTAAATTTAGCTAGTTTACTAGTGGGCTATACGGGAAAAGTGATTACTTTTCCCGTCAAACGCATTAAAAACTCAATAAATGCAATACGGGGAAAATGATTACTTTTTCGTATATATTCTAGTAGTTAATTGCCGAAGAAATCTGTCTCTTAGCAGTTGCATCATCCTTATCATTATAGTAATAATATTGCTGTGTAACAGCGATAGAAGAGTGCCCCATCTGAGACTGAACTAATTTCTCGTCAACATTTCCATTCAACAGGTTAGTGCCATATGTTTTACGAAGCTTATGCATTGTACGTGGCTTGATACCGATTTGCTCACAAATCTTCTTTAGCCTTACTGTATAGCGATAAGCTCTGATTCGTTTACCATCTTTCATAAGCAGGTATTCACCGAAAGGATTGAGTCTGTGAAGCTTTTCAATAATATCAATTGCTTCAGCAGTCAAGATTATTTCACGTGTTCCTGCATCGGTTTTTGTGTGTTCTTGAACTTCCTTGGTTTCAGAACCGCTGTCTTCATCCTTGTAATGAACTTCCATTCTGGAAACACTAAGTTTTCCATCCTTATAGTCGCTATATTTGAGAGCGGAGAGTTCGCCAACTCGAAGACCGGTATACATTGCCAGAAGAATACCCAAATCAAGCACCTGTGTTTCTTTACGGTCGTATGTCCTGATGTGTTCCTTGATGCGTTTGATTTCTTCTCTGGTAAAGACTTCTGATTTGTCATCCTTAACATTACGCCTTAACGTCTTCTTAGAAATTTCTAAGTCTCCGAGAAAGTTGGTAATGGATATTTCTGTGCATTTCAGTTTCTTTGCATGTTTGAAAATACCTTTTAGGATTATCTTATAATTAGTCCATCCCTTAGATGTCATTTCATAATCTCTAATAGCAGTTTTTACAATGTCTTCAAGTCTATCCTCTGTTATGAATTCAACTTTAAGCTGCTTGGTATTTTCATAGTATTTTTTGAAGTCACACACATATCTGTCGTAGGTCTGTTTGCATATTTCACCGTATTCATATTTTTTGTTTAACCAAAGATAAAACAAATCCTCCATGGAATATGCAGACTCTCTTTTAACTTCACGAATAACAAGTTCCTCTAAATCTTCCTTGTTTTTCTTTTTTACAAGTTTACGACCTTTTAAGTATGTATACCAAAAACCGTTTGATCCCTGCCATATTTTATATTTATGGCTTTCTAGATATTTCCTTCTTTTATTCAACTCTACCTGTTGCTGTAGGGTGTCAATATCAATAATACCATCAGCAACAGCTTGTTTCAATATTTCTTCCTGATTGATATTGACCACCTCCTTTCAACAGATTTTATTTAGTAAATATCAATAAAGAAATAAAATGATTAATCAGTTAGATTTTCGGTTAATGTTTTTGAAGTATTTTCGATGTTTTGCTCAGTTATAAGTTCTCTAATGTTAGGACCATCTACATCGACAGATAGACAAACAGAACAGATCCTGTCATAGATTCTTTTACGAGTCAGATTGTTGTCAGTGTTGATACGGTCAATATTAAGATTAGTTGTAACAATCATCGGTTTGGCAGAATTAACTCTTTCGTCTATGATTTTGAATATGATTTCCTGCACATAATCACTATTTCGCTCAGTACCAAAATCATCAATGATTAGTAAGTCATAACTGATATATTTATTAACTACAGCGTTCTTATCCTTGGCACCATAGATTTCACTCTCTATAGAGAAAAAGTCTGTCATCTTAACGGATAGCTCACGTTCTATTAGTGCATTGGCAATAGCAGCTGCCATATAAGTTTTGCCTCTTCCAACATTTCCGATAAGTAGTAGACCGGCTTGATCCTTTTCTAAAGTATCC
>JAILRZ010000121.1 GCA_024697845.1 Eubacterium sp.
CGGGCGTGGTGTCCCAATCGAAAATTCCGTCAGACCAATCACCTTCATCATAACTAAAGAGCAGAGACTATAAAAGCCTCTACTCATATATTAAGAATCGGGATTTGTGGAGGTAATTATGAAAAAATGGTATGATGAAGAATACAAATTTGAAATTGAAGTTATAGGTTTTTTGAAAGGTGACCATACAGAACAATATTGCCGTAATGGTGAAGAAGTCGGAGATAAGTATATATGTTCTTATGGTTGCCCTGTTAATAAAGACGGATATGGAATTTGTTCTAAAACAATGATGATGTTATTTCCATTAATGGAGGCAATACGAAGTGGTGGAAATTTAGAAAATTTAGGCGGAGACAGTAAGTATAGCAAAACTATTGCCTGTCCAGATGGGTGTGTGATGTTTCGATTAATAGCAAAACATCTTTGAAATAAGAATTTGTGGAGGTAGCAAGCCAACATGGAAATAAGGAAAATGACTCAAAACGACATCACATCAGTAATTCCTCTTTATATAAACTATTACAATAATCAGGAAGGTAGCTGTTGGAATGAGGGAACCGCTACAAAGCGCATTCGTCAAGTTATGAGCATAGATGATTCTTACGCTCTGATATTGATAAATAAGGAAGAAGTAATAGGCTTCGTTATGGGATATTTCAAGCAATACGATGATATCGTGGGATACACGCTTGACGAAATAGTTATAGCTTATGAGCACCAAAATAAAGGATTTGGAAGTATGCTATTGCATGAATTGGAGGAAAGAGTGAAAGAACTGGGCGCTTCATGTGTTGAACTTCAGGCAGTAAGCGATAAAATGCATGAGCGATATTATGGAAAAGCAGGGTATCATGATGCGAATAACTTTGTTATGAAAGTTAAATGGTTTGATTAAATTCAAATGTAATTAGCGGAGGTAAGCAAATGAATGTAATTCAACATTATGATAGACTCGTAGATGAAAATAACGATCCGTTCTATGACCCACCTGTATTGCAAAAATATATGGATAAATGGGACGGAAAAGTATTTATTGATTCTATGTTGCTGAATAACACAAAGCAAGTTCTTGAAATAGGTGTCGGTACTGGAAGGCTTGCAAAAAAAGTTGCCCCGAATTGCTTGTCATTTGTTGGAATAGATATTTCTCATAAGACGATCGAAAGAGCTAAAGACAATCTTCACAATTTCAATAATGTTACACTGATTTGCGCTGACTATGTACAGTATGATTTTAAACAGAAATTTGATGTTGTTTATTCATCACTAACTTTGATGCACTTTGAAGATAAACAGTATTTTATTTCAAAAGCATGCTCTTTACTGGTATGTGGCGGTTTGTTTTGTCTTTCCATTGACAAAAACCAAGAGGATTATATTTATATGGCAGATTATAAGATTAAGGTTTTTCCAGATACATTGGAACATATTCTTTCATTGATTAAAACTACTCAATTGTGTGTAAAAAAAATAATCGAAAAAGAATTTGCACATATTATTATCTGTCAAAAGCGTTAATTGATATTTTTTAACTTATCAAGACAACATAACTGAGTCAGGATTAATGTCCTGGCTCTTTTTTTATTGCCATCGTGACACTAAAAATCTATTGTCATCATGTCATTACCAGCTTTCTTTTATCCACTTCTACGGGGAGCACTACTCCCTTCTTAACATTCTCACTATTTAATAAACTGTCATTGTAATCAATTTCACCCGTTTGGATGAGTGATTCCGAAAAGTTCACCCATTTGGCTATGGTTTTGCATATGTGTAAAACCTATAATTAACTCACATTTTAAAAATTCGACCATTTGGCAGCATGATTTTGCAAAGTTCGACCGTTTGGCGATGGTATTACGTCTTAGCAAAATCTATAATTTTAATCGTAGAGTTAAAACACCGCCAAATGGCGGAGTTAATTTCAAAAATACCGCCGTATGGCGGTGGTAAGTAACATATCCGGATTTTAAAATTGATAATGTAACATATGCGTTACATCATTTGCAGAAAATGTAACGTCTGTGTGATAGAGTTCTGAATTCTAAATTTTTATAATTAAACATATAACACACATCAAAAAGTAAAAATGCACCAAAACTGTTGCAAAAAATTCTGAAAATGCACCTGTTCTGGTATAGAGTTGCAGCTTATAAATTTTTAAAATTGTAATTGTTTACGATAATGTGCAAACTTTATGAAATTGCACATTATCGTGTATGGCTTTATAAAATACCGGTTTTTATAATTACTACAAAGAAAAGCAAAGGAGACCAACAATGACAGAATACATAAAGGCACATACTAAATTGCCACCATATGATCCACTTCCCAGATTCATTTGGGAGTTGGATTTATCCAATACATCTATAATCATATACAGTCTTCTTCTTGGAAGAGTTCCACTCTCCGCTCAAAACAATTGGGTAGATGAAAACGGAAATGTATATGTACGATTTACTGTTGATTCGATTGCCAGAAAGATTCACAAATCAAGAAGTGTCATCTACACTGCTCTTAACGAATTGGAATCAGCTGACCTCATTAAGAGAAAGGCCGGCAAAGGCAGTCGAGCCAACAGAATTTTTGTCAAAATTTTTAGTCCGGATTTCCAGACCCCACCCTCCGAAAAATCAGATGATAATAGTCCTGAAAATCGGAGCCATATAGTCCAGAAAACAGGAAACCAATCCTCCGAAAAACCGGATACTAATAACAATATATTAAAAACAAATAATAATAACATTTATAAGAAAGGATACAGAATTTAATGATAAAAACAGCAAATGAGATTATGGAAAAAGGATTAAATAAAGCTATTAATGACAATGTTATCAATCCTGATGAAACTTCAGAAGATATTGATTACGATGCTACTTGTCCTGTGTGCGGTGAAAAGCTATATCTTAACTTTGATTTTTTAGGAAAAACCATCAGACCTAAGGTTTCATGCAAATGTGAAAGAGATAAGCTTGCCAAGGAAAAGGAAGCCGAAGAACTTTACAATCACCAAAAGAGAGTTAAAGAGCTTAAATATGATTGTTTTCAATTTAAGTCCCGCCATGAGTGTACTTTTGAAAATGATAACGGACTTAATCCTAAAATGAAAATTGCCAAA
>JAILRZ010000199.1 GCA_024697845.1 Eubacterium sp.
TGTTACTTCTTCTTTCACATATTCTTCTGTAGAAACAACTGTAAAGGTACCGTATGTTTTTCCTTCTTTACGAATGCTGATTTCCATTCCCGGATAAACAACACATCCGGTATTTAGGAAGTCACCAAGTTTTACGCCGTATCTTGGGCTCTGTCCTGCTGCAATTCCTGATCCGTTAACATCTAAAATCTTACAGGTATAATCAGAAGTTCCTACATAAGCATTCACCTGGAATCCGTTTCCGAAAGAACCTGAAAAACCGGTTTCAACCGGAGTAAATACACCTACAATTGTCTTAGAAGCCGGAATTGGTGCTGCAGTTCCCTGAAGTACTGCACCTCTAAGTAATTTTCCTGCTTTCGCAGCTTCACCAAATGGCCATCCAACTAAAATACCAACGTTGTCACCGGTTTCTGCCTGATCCAATGATTTATGGAACATTTCAATGCCCTCAATCTTCATATCATAATGAACAGGCTTTCCACCTTCATAATTTGTAACCTGAATACTGTCACCTAATTTGATTTTTCCCTGAACAATTCGTCCGGTCAAAACAACACCTCTAGCAGTAATGGTATAAATGTCTTCAACATATAACAAGAAGTTCTTTTCATTCGGGTTCGAATAATTCTCATCTGTTGTTCTTTCAAATTGTTCTTTTACTGCATAAGTTTTTGTTTCACCCTTTAAGAGAAACGCCGAAAACAATAATGCCACACTCATTGCTACACACATACTCTTTTTCAATATGCTTACATATTTTTTGTTCATATTCTTCATCCTCCTTTTACACTAAATATGTTATAATAATTTTCTCACATTTATCATTATTTTACAACTCTATCTAATCAATTATCATATTTTGTAATCACAGGATCCATCACATCAAATTCCATATGTGTTTCAACTTCCGTCTTTGACGTTGGAAGCAAGCCGGAAGTGAAATATCTTGCTGTCGCAATGGTACGCTGTTTTGAATTTGCATAGATTCTTACTGCACCGTCTTCCGGATGGTAATTTTCCGGAATCACCGGAACTTAACGGAGAGCGAATATTATGTCTGCTCATTACCACCACCTGTTCCAATTCATACCCTTTATGAGATAGACTTCCGACAGGAGCAACTAGAAGAATTCAATAAAAACTATTGATTCTATAATGAAAAACCTGCATTGGCAAAAGCCAACACAGGTCTTTTCATTCTTCTTTATAATAATGATTTTTCAATTAATTTGCTAAACAATGGATGTGGTCTGTTCGGTCTGGATTTAAATTCCGGATGGAACTGAACCCCTACATAAAACGGATGATCTTTTACTTCCACTGCTTCTACCAACTGGTTGTCCGGTGAAACACCTGAAATCACCAGTCCATTAGCTGTCAAAACATCCCGATATTCATTATTAAATTCATATCGATGACGATGTCTTTCTGCAATATCTTCTTCCTTATAACATTCATAAAGCATGGTATCTTTTGCAATATGACATGGATAACTTCCAAGTCGTAATGTACCACCCTTATTTACATCATCGGATTGTCCCGGCATAAAATCAATTACCTTGCTATCAGATGCTTCATCAAATTCACCGGAGCAGGCATCTTTAATTCCGGCTCCGTTTCTTGCGTACTCGATTACAGCAATCTGCATTCCAAGACAAATTCCAAGATATGGGACTTTGTTTGTTCTAGCATAATTAGCCGCCAAAATCATTCCTTCCGTACCTCTGTTTCCAAAACCACCCGGTACAATCATTCCCTTTACTTTGGAAAGACGCTCAACATAATTATCTTCATTTAATTCTTCTGAATCAATCCACTCAATATTCACATGAGTATTATGTGCAAATCCGGCATGATTTAATGCTTCTGCCACTGATAAATATGCATCGTGAAGTTGTACATACTTTCCAACAATGCCAATGGTAATGTCCTGATTTCGATTGTCGATGCTCTTCACCATATTTTTCCATTCTGTTAAATCAGGTTCCTTTGCTTCAATGCCCAGTTCTCTGCAGACTACGCTGGAAAAACCGGATTCTTCCAACATCAATGGTGCTTCATATAAACTTCCCAAGGTTCTGTTTTCGATGACACAGTCTTCTTTTACATTACAGAACATCGATATTTTCTTGAAGATGCTTTCTTCCAATGGCTCATCGCAACGAAGCACAATAATATCCGGATTGATTCCCATTCCCTGTAATTCCTTTACGGAATGCTGAGTCGGTTTTGATTTGTGTTCTTCGGAGCCTCTCAAATATGGAACCAGCGTAACATGAATGAACAAACTATTTTCTTTTCCTTCTTCCAGAGAAATCTGTCTGATTGCCTCCAAGAAAGGCTGGGATTCAATATCCCCGATTGTTCCACCGATTTCAGTGATCACAATGTCTGCATCACTTTCATGTCCAACACGATACACAAATTCCTTGATTTCATTGGTGATATGAGGAATGACCTGGACAGTGGAACCAAGATATTCTCCTCGACGTTCCTTATTCAAAACATTCCAATACACTTTTCCTGATGTCAGATTGGAATACTTATTCAGGTTTTCATCAATAAAACGTTCATAATGGCCTAGATCCAAATCTGTTTCCGCACCATCTTCCGTAACATATACTTCACCATGCTGATACGGACTCATTGTTCCCGGATCCACATTGATATATGGATCCAGTTTTTGTGCTGCCACCTTTAAACCACGTGCCTTTAACAATCTTCCAAGAGACGCTGCTGTAATCCCTTTTCCCAGACCGGATACAACACCTCCGGTCACAAATATATATTTATCCATAATTATCTCCTACAAATTTGTATATCCCATTAATGCTTTATCAACTTCTTTGGCCACATTACGTCCTTCGGCAATGGCCCAAACAACCAATGACTGACCTCTGTGCATATCTCCTGCAACATAAACATTGTCCACAGAAGTCGCATAAGCACCACAAGCTGTTTTCACATTGCTTCTCTGATCTGTTTCCACGCCAAAGTTATCTGTTACATACTGTTCACTACCAAGGAATCCTGCCGAAATCAGAACCAATTGTGCCGGTACAGTCTTTTCTGTTCCTGCCACTTCAACCATATTGATTCTACCTGTTTTTTCATCCTTCTTTGGTTGCAGAGAAACAATAACAACTTCTTTCAGATTTCCCTGTTCATCCTTTACAAATTCCTTTACAGTCGTCTGATAGACTCTCGGATCATTTCCAAATTTCCATGCTGCTTCTTCCTGACCGTAGTCCACTTTCAGGACCTTTGGCCATTCCGGCCATGGATTGGAAGGTAATCTGTGAACGCTCTGCTGTGGCATCATTTCCAACTGAAGAATGCTCTTTGCGCCCAAACGCATACAGGTTCCTACACAGTCATTACCGGTATCACCACCACCGATGACAATAACGTCCTTATCTTTTGCCATTTCATATGGGAATTTTTTAAAATCTGACTCAGTCAGTTTTTTGGTAACTTCACTTAAGAAATCCACTGCAAAATGAATTCCTTTGGCATCTCTTCCCGGTGCCTGAATATCTCTTGGATTGGAAGCACCACATGCCAGGATAACACTGTCATAATCTGCCTTTAATTTTTCTGCATCAATATCTTTTCCCACATTGGCATTGTATACAAACTTAATTCCTGCTTCTTCCATTAATGCAATACGACGGTCAATGACCTTCTTGTCCAATTTCATATTAGGAATTCCATATCTGAGAAGACCGCCGGCGCGATCACTTCTTTCATAAACCGTTACTTCATGACCTCTGCGGTTTAACAACTGTGCAGCTGCAAGACCGGAAGGACCACTACCAACAACTGCTACTCTCTTTCCGGTACGAACCTGTGGAGTTTCTTCCTTTACCAGACCTTCTTTAAAAGCATATTCCACAACAGTCTTTTCGTTTTCTTTAACTGTTACTGCTTTATTATGAAGTGAACAGGTACAAGCTGCTTCACACAAGGCAGGACAAACTCTGCTGGTGAATTCTGGAAAACTGTGTGTAATGGAAAGTCTGTTATAAGCCTGTTCCAATTTTCCCTGATATACCAATTCATTGATTTCAGGAACCAGATTGTGGAGCGGACAGCCGGATACCATTCCGGCAATCATTACGCCCGCCTGACAAAACGGAATTCCGCAATCCATACATCTGGCAGCCTGCTCACGCTGTTTTTCCAATGGCAGACTTCCATGAAATTCTTCAAAATTCTTTACTCTTTTTTCTTCTTCTATTACCGGAGCATCTACTCTTTCATA
Organism: Eubacterium sp.; assembly: GCA_024697845.1. Classification (GTDB taxonomy): domain Bacteria; phylum Bacillota; class Clostridia; order Lachnospirales; family Lachnospiraceae; genus Eubacterium_G. Next base: position 4,268 of record JAILRZ010000199.1, read on the forward strand.
TTCTAAAAATCCTGCTGGTTTACCCATAGCATCCTCCTTTATTTGAACATCATCCTATGAATTAATTAAATTGTTTGAAAGCTTCAATTGCTGCCTGTTCATCATCAAATCCTGCCAGTTTTGCTTCTGCAATCAGTCGTTTCATTTCCTTGTAATCGGTAGGAATAATCTTCTTGAAGTCCTTGATTGCTTCATCAAAATGCTCCAGAATCTCTTTTCCCTTTTGGGAACCTGTGTATTTCACATGCTGTTCGATAATGCGTTTTAATTCATTAATGTCACCCTGATCCTCAACATTTTCCATGCTGACAAGCTGCTTGTTCAGATTTTTGTACAATTTATTATGTTCATCCAGAACATATGCAACACCACCGCTCATGCCGGCTGCAAAGTTCTTTCCTGTAGGTCCGAGAATGACTGCACATCCACCGGTCATATATTCACATCCGTGTTCACCCACACCTTCAACAACTGCCAAAGCTCCGGAGTTTCTGACGCAGAATCTTTCACCAGCCATACCTGCAATATATGCTTCTCCTGAAGTTGCTCCGTATAACGCAACATTTCCAATGATGATGTTTTCACCCGGATTGTATTTCGCTTCTTTCGGCACATTGATTACCAGCTTACCACCGGAAAGACCTTTTCCATAATAGTCGTTACTGTCACCATCAATGGTAATGGTTAATCCTTTTGGAATGAATGCACCGAAGCTCTGTCCTCCGGAACCATTACAATGAACGGTAATAGTATCGTCTTCCAATCCTTCCGGATACTTTCTTGTAATTTCTGCACCTAATAAAGTACCGAAAGTACGATCGGTATTGGTAATGTCCACAGTGATTTCACTTCTCTTTCCGGATTTCAGGGATTCCTTGATTCCCTTGTCCTTAAGAAGAACGCTTTCATCCATTGTTTCTTCTAATTTGAAGTCGTAAGCGTATTCAGGATTGAATGTAACCTGATCTCTTTCCACTTCAGACATATCATAAAGAATCTTTCCAAGATCAATCTTCTGTTCATCTTCAGATAAATTCTCTTTCTTCTTTAATAAATCAGTTCTACCAACTAGTTCATCCACTGTTCTGACACCAAATTTTGCCATATATTCACGAAGCTGTCTTGCCACATAAATCATGAAGTTCTCAACATGTTCCGGCTTTCCTGCAAATCGTTTACGCAATTCCGGATTCTGTGTTGCAATCCCCATTGGACAAGTATCCTGATGACATTCTCTCATCATGACACAACCCATTGTTACCAACGGAGCTGTGGCAAATCCAAATTCTTCTGCACCGAGAATTGCTGCAATGGCAACATCACGACCACTCATTAACTTACCATCGGTTTCAATTACAACCTGATTTCTCAAGCCGTTTGCAATCAAAGTCTGATGTGTTTCTGCAAGACCTAATTCCCAAGGAAGTCCTGCATTATGAATGGAACTCAGTGGTGCTGCACCTGTACCACCGTCATATCCGGAAACGAGAACAACCTGAGCACCTGCTTTTGCAACACCGGCTGCTACGGTTCCAACACCTGCTTCTGATACCAATTTTACGGAAATACGTGCATTCTTGTTGGCATTCTTCATATCGTAAATC
>JAILRZ010000034.1 GCA_024697845.1 Eubacterium sp.
GAAGGCTCAAGCACCATATAACCCGCATTGATAGGAGCGCCATCCATTGAGTTCTTCTCACGAAAAGCTCGCACATTCATGTCCTTGGTAATATCCAGCACGCCCTTATCCTGCTTCATTTTAACTGCAGTAAGAGTAGCTTTCTTGCCATGGCTCTTATGGAACTCAACCAGTTTGTTGATATCCACATCACAAACGCCATCTCCGTAGGTCATCATAAAGGTCTCTTTACCCACGTATTCCTGTACGCGTTTGATGCGGCCACCGGTCATAGTGTTATAACCAGTATCTACTACTGTCACCTTCCAAGGCTCCAGATGACTATGATGCACTGTCATTTCGTTGTTCCCGTCACGGAAGTCAAAACTGACATCGCTATTATGGATGAAGTAGTTGGCAAACCACTCCTTGATATACTCTTGTTTATAGCCCGCACAGATGATAAACTCATTGTGTCCATAGTGGGCATATTCTTTCATGATATGCCAAAGTATGGGCATACCTCCAATTTCTATCATTGGTTTGGGTTTGAAAACGGATTCCTCTGAGATACGGGAGCCAAAACCACCGGCTAAAAGTACTACTTTCATATTTAATATTTTGATGTAAATGAGAAACCTAATTTCCCTAATATTGATTTTAAAATATATCGAACCTTTGGGTTGAATAAACCATTCCCCAGATATTCCTTCAATTGTTGTATCATTTCTGTCCTTCGGGGCAAGTATTGTCTATCGCTGTTAATACTAATCCCTATCACCCCTAATCGCTTCTTTACAGAAGGATAGAACAACCCTTTCTGTACTGCATGGATAACTGAGATTACGTTTTTCCCAACTACAGCAATATTATCATAATACTCGTTGGGGGCTACTTGCGATTTCTGCAACCACTCATTTTCCAAGTCCCATGCCGATTTAGAACCGTCACCTATCAACGAGAGCAAGAAATCCTTTCTAAAAATTCCTCGTTGCAGATTCAACGCGTATGGCATCCTTTTATGAACCTTGTATATCAAATCACCTTCATTGAAACGAGCCCCCTTTTTAAATGGATTTAATCTGCAATAATCTATTTTATACTGATCCATTAAATCAAGGATGGCTTTTATTTCTTCATCATTAACGGTTTTATTAATAAACAAATCGTCACATAACAACAGAATGTAATCCGAATCGATAGTGTTGAGTGCTCCTATAGTCCTTTCCGTCCATGAATCCTGGAGGTTACCACTACTTAGTATTCTTATCCCTTCATATTTCGCATCATAATTTGTAGATAATACGAACGGAAATTCTGACCCCTTCCAAAACTTATTGTAACATTGATAAAAAAGATCAAAGACGTCCTTATAAGTTTGGGGAGAACTTACATATATTGTTAATCTTTCCTTCATATCCAAGTATTTGTATTTACCATTAACTATCACGAAATCACGAGCTATCTAAAATTAGTGGTTTCGAAATATTGCCTTAATCCGCGCTCTTCTTTAACCTTGTGTTGATCAAATTGATTCTTTTTCTTGCCTCTTGAGGTTCTAACTCCCAGTAATGAGTATTTCTAATTTCGTTAATGGTATTTTCATCAAATCTATATCTAATTATCTTTGCTGGGGATCCTGCAACAATTGCATAATCAGGTATATCCTTATTTACAAAAGAGTTTGAACCAATAACTACACCATTACCGATTTTGACTCCTTGTCTTATATAACATTGGGCCCCTATCCACACATCATAACCGATAATAGTTTTTTCTTCAGTTATACCCTCATCTGTTAACCGATCCGATGTGGAAACATTCCAAAATGCATGTTCCTCACCACCAATATAGACCCCAGGCGCTATAGAACAATAATTACCAATTTCAGCACAATTAAAATTACAATAGGGGCCTATATGTGTGTGTTCGCCAACGTAACATTTTCTTAATTCAACATTATGAGATACAAAAGCTCCTCTCCCAAATGAATTCTGTCGAAAAGAAAAAAAGAATTTTCTTATAGAAAAGAGGAGAAACCTATACAATCTCAGTAGAAAACGTAAAAAACTATTAGTCATAAATATATTTGTTGAACACTTCTCTCATTTTCTCAACATTACCTTTTGTAAATAAATCAAGAAAAGAATATTGTTGAGTTTCTGCACATTTATCAAGGGCTGAAATGAAGGAATCGATTGTATTGGCAAAAAAACTTCCATTCTCTTCCCTTAAAAGATTGCCGTAATACTGTTTGGCGGTACTGTTTAATTCAACGAAAATATTTGGTTTGTTAAAATACTGAGCCTCAAGGCATGTCGTTGAACTCACAGTACAATGAATATCACACCATTTTAAATATTGATAAATATTCACATTGAAATAAATCTTTACATTTTCTGCATTACATTCTAAAGGACAAGCCCTTCTTGGAATATATGCATAATAGATATCTGGTGTTTTTTTGGATGCTTGTTCAATAAATGATAAAAGCTCTTTTTCACAATCTGACTGTCCTGCAACAACAACAATTCTATGGTATTTTTTTCTCTCATGTTCAAAAATATCTTTATCAAAAAACTGGTTTGCTTTATCAAGTATAAATAGCCCTGTTTTTGAAACTTTAGCACAGAAAGGCGTTACCCTATTATTCAAATACTTATATTCCACATCTCCATAAACACATATTTCATCTGGGCCAAGAATTCCACCTTGAAACATAGAATTATATGCATAGTGATTATCATTTAAAACACCATGTTGTAATTCTACAACTGGAATATCATGTTCGTGGAAAGACCAAACATATCCCGATTGATCATAAGGACACTCCATTGCGACAACTTTTGGTTTTTTTCCAACTTTTAAAAGAAAATCTGTTGCTAGCTTTTGAGCGTACAATAATCTAATACGGAATTTATAATCAAAATCTATGTTATATTGCTTATTAATTTGTTCAAATACATTTTCATCTTTTATAGATAAATTCTTTAGTCTTAAGACGAACTCGAAACCTCTACTTAGTAGAATACTCCAGGCATTGCTTACAATATATTTTTCAGGGATTTCAGATTTCTTAAAATGGGGCCTGGAGCTCTCCGGGTTTTCCAAGTTTAGCACTCTATCATTAATAAAAGGTAATGCTCCTGAAACATGATGATAGAATTTATCACCTACCTGCTTCCTAGTAATCACCCCACTATATGACCAAATATCCATCTGCTTATTAATCACAAAAGGATTATAAGCAAATAAGTTTTTTAGTATGAAGATTACATTTGAAGCTGATGGTCTCCTCGCCTTTTGATATCCAAGCATATCCACAAGGTAACATCTAACATAAGGCCATACAGACACGCCCTTATATTTAACAGA
>JAILRZ010000042.1 GCA_024697845.1 Eubacterium sp.
GTGAGCTGCTTCATATTCATAATATCCCTGTGGAGAAGCAAGAACTGATGTCATCATAGATAAAGAACCAAATGCTGTTGCAACCATATCAGACATAACGTCACCGTCATAGTTCTTACAAGCCCAGATATATCCACCTTCTGAACGCATTACTCTTGCTACCGCATCATCAATCAATGTGTAGAAATATTCAATTCCTGCAGCATCAAATTTTTCTTTATATTCCGCTTCAAAGATTTCAGCAAAGATATCTTTAAAAGTATGATCATATTTTTTAGAAATTGTATCTTTTGTTGCAAACCAAAGATCTTGCTTTGTATCTAATGCGTAATTGAAACAACTTCTTGCAAAACTGTCGATAGATTCATTTAAGTTGTGCATTCCCTGAATAATTCCTGCACCCTTGAATTCATGAATCACTTCTCTTGTTTCTTCACCTGCTTCATTTGTATAAACAAGTTCTGCTTTTCCGGCTGCCGGGATTTTCATTTCAACTCCCTTATATACATCACCGTATGCATGTCTTGCAATTGTAATTGGCTTTGTCCAGTTCTTTACGTAAGGTTCAATTCCTTTCACAATGATTGGTGCTCTAAATACAGTACCATCTAAGATTGCACGGATTGTTCCATTTGGACTTTTCCACATTTCTTTTAAGTTATATTCAGGCATTCTTGCTGCATTTGGAGTGATTGTAGCACACTTAACAGCAACGCCGTATTTCTTTGTTGCTTCTGCAGAATCAAATGTTACCTGATCATTTGTTTCATTTCTATGTACTAAGCCTAAATCATAGTATTCAGTCTTTAAGTCAATGAATGGTAATAAAAGCTCGTCCTTTATTAACTTCCAAAGAATTCTTGTCATCTCATCTCCATCCATTTCAACCAATGGAGTAATCATTTTAATTTTTTCCATTTTTTGTTGTCCTCCTTCATTTTTCAGGCGTAGCATCTCCTTTATCGGATTGCATTTTTTCTTTGTAGTACCTGCCTATTTTTCCTAGTCGATTATATCTGAAAACCATCAGAATAGCAATACTGACTTTTCCCTTCTACCAGATTAAACTGCCCTTTTTGAAGGGATTCCATAATTCTTTCCGGGCAAATCATTCCACTTCCCTGTTGCAGTCTGTCTCGTCCCAAATTAGCCGCAGTATCCTTAATTATTCTTTTACACTCATAATTGGTCAAAAATGGATTGACCTGTAACATCAAAGCTAGTACGCCTGAAACAATCGGCGTTGCCATGGAGGTTCCGGTTTTTGCAATATAATATCGGTTCTTCAAATAATCTCCGGAACAACTGATAATCTGATGCGCCGGTGCCACTACATCCGGTTTTGTCACATTTCCCGATGGATTTCCTCTGCCGGAATAATGTTTCCGATAACTTCCATCCACATATCCTCCCAGCTGGTCATCACCTGCCCCTACCGTAATAATCTGCTCACTACAGCCCGGGACTGCCACCGTGTTTTCCCCCGGTCCATGATTTCCTGCAGAAGCCACCACGATATACCCCAGTCTCCACAATTCCTCTACTCCTTCCATTAACCGTTGGTCCTCCCTGCTTCCGGTAAACGTTGCCCCAAAGGAGAGGTTTACAATTCGAATCCCATAACGAATTCCATTATCAATAATCCAACTGATTCCTTCCATTACATTTCTCAAATTTCCCGTCCCTTTCTGATTCAACACTTTCAATGCCACCAGTTGTACTTCCGGTGCAATTCCCTGAAAGTTTCCAAAGGAATATGCTCCATCTCCTCCAATAATTCCGCTCACATGTGTTCCATGTCCAAAATCGTCATAAGGTTTCTTTCGTCCGCCAATAAAGTCCTGAAATCCGATTACCTGCGTCTTCAAATCCGGATGCAGCTCGATTCCACTGTCCAAAACAGCAACCGCAATCCCTTTTCCCCGAATTCCTTTATGATGAATTTCATTAATTTTCAGTTGTTCTCGCACTCTTTTCATATATGGTACTTTTTGACCCTTCTCATTCTTCTCTACTTTAATATATGAAGACCGTTAAGAAATGTTTGAATTTCTATTTGTAACACTTTCCTTGGGAAACGCATAAAATTTAGTGTAATCAAAAATTCAGGAGAACAAAATGAGTGATTTAGCTGCAACAAACTGTGGATGTGGTTGTGATGGAGGAAACAACTGCCTTTTATTAGTTCTGATTTTATTATGCTGTGGCAATGGTAATGGAAACGGAATCGGGGGAATTGGAAACGGCAACGATTGTTGCTCTTTGATTTGGATCATCCTTCTTTTAAACTGCTTCTGCGGAAACGGCAATAACGGCATCTTCGGAAACGGTGGCTGCGGTTGCTAAAATCTTTCTGAAATCAGTAATGATTTCTTTCTAGTTGCATAATATGAATTAAATCGGTTAATGAGGAATTACAGTTATGAATCATGAATCAATGAAACTGACAAAATTTGATTCAAAAATCACCAGTCCCTCTATGCAGATGGCAAAAGCTGTAATTCCCTACATTAACCCAGGTTTTGCATCCATGCTTGGCATATTCATTAAAGTTCAGGAATTAAAAAATGCAGCATCAATCAATTTTTCCGGGAATCCTTCCGAAAATGTTTCTTCCGGAAATCTTGGTTTTTTATCAGATCTCAAGGACTTCCTTGGAGAAGATGAACGGGATCAACTGGATATGATGCTTTCCATAATGGAACTGTTTCGGACAATAAATCCGGAAGATATGAATGTGGACTTTATGGATCAGTATATGAATCTATTTAATGAAGGAGAAAATGTATGAAAAATCAATGGATGGACGATCCTGTTCTATCAGATATTTCCAACGAGAAATTGGAAATCTTAACAAAAATCATTGAAAATGGTAAAGGAATGAAACCGCAACAAATGCTTACATACTTTATCAAAGAATCCGGTCAAGCCTCCAAAAATGGAATTTATTTCACTGACCGGGAAACCGAAGCCATCTTAAATGTACTGACTGCTGACATATCTTCTGCAGACAAAAAAAGAGTTGCTACCATTCAGCGAATGGTTCAACTCCTTTCCAAAAAGTAAAGGGACTGCACAAAGACAGTCCCTTAAAAGTATGAGCCCTTGGAGGCTTATTAGGATTCTGATTATTTGGTAAGTACCTGCATTTCCCAAATAGAATATCCGTATCCGGTTCCACGACTTACACCCTGAAGCTTCATATAACGAACAGTCTGTTCCTGGAATGTAAATTCATCTAATCCACCATCCTGGTTTCTTAATTCTTTTACTGTTGTCCAGTTCTGTCCATCTGTTGAAACAAGGATGTCATAATCCTTACCATATGCTGCTTCCCACTGAATCTTAATCTTATTAATTGTGTAAGCCTGACCAAAATCCAATGTCATCCATGCATCATCATCATAGTTGGAAGCCCAACGTGTTCCTTCATTGCCATCCACTGCGTAATTTGCATTTACTCCGGCACCTTCTGATCCGGACTGATTTGCTTCCGCATTTAAAGCCACATTGGTTTCTGATGGAACTGTTCCACCACCTGGCTGTGTCTGGTTCTGTCCTGCAGTTAATACCTGGAATTCCCAGATAGAATATCCATATCCGGTTCCACGGGTTACACCCTGCATCTTCACGTAACGTGCATTAACGGTATCGAATGTAAAGTCATCTGTTCCACCATTCTGATTTGTCAGATTCTTGGCAGTTGTCCAATGCTCTCCATCTGTAGAAGTCATAATCTTGTAATCTTTTCCGTATGCATTTTCCCATTTGATAATCACACGATTAATAGAATATTCTTCACCTAAGTCAACACTCATCCAAGCATTGTCATCAAAGTTAGAAGACCATCTTGTTCCTTCATCACCGTCTACTGCATACATTGCATTGGTAGATGCACCTTCAGAAGCGGACTGATCTGTTACACCACCTAATGCAACATTCGTTCCTTCTGGGATGTCTCCACCGCCGGATTCATTTCCTTTTCCGGTATATACTTCCATTTCCCAAAGAGAATATCCGTATCCGGTTGCTCTATGAACACCCTGAATCTTAACGTATCTTGCGGCAGTTGCCGTAAATTCTTCCTCATCCGTTCCACCATTAGAGTTACGAACTTCTTTAACTTTAGTCCAGTTCTGTGCATTGTCGGAAACATAGATATCATAGTCTTTACCATAAGCTGCTTCCCATTTCAATACAACTTTGTTTACGTTATAGCTGTTTTCAAGATCTACATAAATCCATTCATCATCTGTAAATAATGAAGACCAACGTGTTTCATCAACACCGTCTACTGCGTTTGTAGCAGCTACATTTGCACCTTCCTGACTGGAAGCAAATGCCTGCTTATCCTTTGCAACATTTCCGCTTGGAAGTGTTGGTTCTCCTGGATCCGGATTACCAGGGTCTGGATTACCAGGATTCGGTGTTCCGGAATTTCCGTCAGAACCAAAGAGACGTACTTCAAAGAGTGACACACCATATCCGGTTAATCTTTCTGTAGAGTACAGACGAACATATCTTGCTGTTGTAACATTGCTAAATGCAATTGACTCTAAACCGTTATCTCTCTTGTCATCACCAAATCCCTGACCGCCTTTACCAAGATTCTGTGTAAATACGGTAGTCCAGTTCTGCTTATCCTTTGATGTCTGAATTGTATACTTCTTAGAAGCTGCTCCTTCCCAATAAAGCTTGATTCCACCGATTTCTTTTTCTTCCTTCAAATCAATTGTGAAATACTGTGGATCCGCTGCTTCTGATTCCCAACGAGTTGCGTAATTCTTATCAATGATGTGAGATGCTGCACCATCACTGTTACTTTCTGATGAAACATCAATCACTTCTGCGTTTGATAAATCAATTTCCGGATAATCTGATAAGTCTTCTTTTGTCAAATCATCGGATGCTGCTACAGGTGGTTTAGTTCCACTCTTATAAATCTTTGTATAGTTGATGTTAAATCCTCCATCAACAAAGAGGAGTTTTAATTTGTAAGTACCCTTCTTCAAATGAATTGTTCCATTTGCTTTCACATTTTTCCATTCATTTGTTTCATTTCCAAGAACTGTAGTAAGCTGGTAATCAGCATCATTTTCTGTCTTAATGCGGATTGCACTGTTCTTGTTCTGATCAGTACACTGTACTCTGTAATCAACTACATAATCTGCTTCTTCTGCTACATTAACTGTGTAAAGTAATGCATCTCCGTCATCAATCCAACCTACATATCCACCTTCCTGTTCATTCTTGTCCGGTTCACAGCTGAAGTTTGTATAATAATCTTCTGCTTCCAATACACCAGGAACTTCACAAACAGGATCATAATTATGAACTGGTTCTGCTTCAACTTTCTTTCCGTTCTTAACGGTCTTATCTTCATTCTTTGTTGGATCACAATCTACAGTCATATGAGCCGGAACCTTAACACTACCAAGATTTCCGTTAGCATTCTTGAAGTGTACTGTAATATCTTCATCAAATGGATTCCATACTTCTGCTGTATATTTCTTTGCTCCGTTTACAGTCTTTTCAAATACCTGGAAGCTTGTGTAATCACTTGCCCAGATTGATGTACAAATGTCACCCTTAGCACACATATTCTGGATGTACCAATAAGAGTTAAACATTTCATCTGTTGAAAGAACACCGTCCACATAATTTCCTTCTGCATTGATATGAGAAGTATATTCATTTGCCCATCTGTTTGCTGCGCCGTTGGCATCACTTAATGCCATGAATGGCCAAAGGATATGGAACCATCCTTCAGGGTCTGTTGCTTCTTCACGAACCATCTTAGCCTGATATGCAGCTTCAACCTGTTCATATTCATTCCAGATTCTTGTTACTGTATTCTTGCGATATCCCATGTAAGTAATTGCCGGTGTTACCGGAAGTAAATGGATACCCATAATACAACATGGATTTCCTGAGAAGTATGTACCGTTTGTATAACCAAGTCCCCAAACCATTCCGGTGTAAGGAAGTACATCACAGTTTGCATCGCCATATACGTCTACACCATATCCCGGTGCCCAGTTATGACTGTCAAGGTTTGTACCCTGATCCATATTGAACCAATACTGTTCAATGGCATCAATTTCTGAAGTATATCCCCAGATACCTGCATCTCTGTAAGTATTGTTCTTTGTTACAAGTCCCCAGAGGTAAAGTCCTGCCCAGGCAAATGTTGCTTCTGATGCAGATTCCTGATTGTTACCACTGTTGTTGTCACCGTATCCACCAGCCCAGGAATGACTTTCATAAACATCAAAGTTTCTCATATAAGGAAGCTTATCGTCATTCTTGTTTGGATTCATACAGTCACGAATCAATACTTCAATCATATCGCCGTAATCTTCAACGAACTGCTGATCATAAGATCCTAATACAGCTGCCGGGAAGATAAAGTATGCCCAGAGGAAATGATGGTCTGATAAGTTAATTGCCATACCATGGTCACCACCGTCACCACTGATTGCACCCCAGCTTGTATGATAGTACATATAATATGGATAATCTTCCGGTCCATCATATGTAAGCCAGTTTTCCATAATCTTTCTTAAAACGCTGATTAATTTATCTCTTGTTTCATATTCTCCCAACTGATCTGCAATTAAGATACCCATTGCAATCGGATGAGATTTTTTACCTTGCCAATAAGGGTCTGCTACCCAATAAGACTTTAATGCACTGTCTGTAAACTGTTCCAGATATGCATACATCCATTCTGTATTGTAGCTGTCTGATTCCTCCGGTGTTGTATACTGTGGAATTACACCGTTAAATCTCTGGCTGAAGGAGAACTGATTTCCTTCATGAATTCTTAAATCACCACGTACGGATGAATAGTTCTTTCCGCTTACGTAAGAATCATTAGAATATTTCCACTGATGTGGCATCATACACATAATAGTAGAATTTTCGATTCCGTTTCCGGTTCGTTTCTGATCAACCGTTGCTTGATATGTTGTTGTACATGTTGCTGTGCTTTCGTTATAGGAGTAATCAGCAACTGTATTTGTAACATAGGAATATGCATGTTTGAACATAAATTCTAATTGTTCTCTTGCCTGTGCATCATTCTTGGATGCTGCATTGGAAACTGTTTCTGTGGATAATAATGCAATTGGTTCATCAACACACAAAGCACCGATTACAAGATAATTTTGGTTGCTTCCCAACTGAATCTTTAATTTATTTCCTACACGATATACCTTTGTATTTTCAGGCATATATACACCATAGTAATGATACTGTTTCTTATTTCCGTCTCCAGGTGCTTCACTTTCATTTTCTGTTTCAACCGCAAAATGATCGATTGTTACCTGGCCGTTTTCATCTTCCAGAATTTCATTGCCATTTTTATCAAAAAACTTCACAATGTTGTTTACATTCAGTTCCACGGCATTTCTGTCTGTGAAAGTATTGTAAACAAATGGAGAGCCTTTGACTAAAGTGGAAAGCATCTTTGGTGTGTCATTGTCACTGAATGCAACATTTACAGACCAATCACCATAACTATCCAATTTTGCAGAAGTTTTTCCTGTAATGTTGGAAGCTCCAACGGTAATATCTTTGTACTTACTGTCAGCACCCATACCACCGTTTTCTGTTCTGGAATAGAAACCATCTGCATAGTACATTCCAAGTCCGGTCTTTGAATAGCTGTAAGCCATTGGAAGTGCCGGCATGGTATCACTATACTTTGTATAAATAATGGATGTCCACCAGTCGTTGGATGGAATTGCTTTTGTTACATTGGATGTTACATACTTTGGTTCTCTTGGCTGTAAGAGATTTGCATCATCAATGACATAGCTTCCTTTTCCTTTGTTAACAATAGTCTGTTCCGGAATATTTGGAATCTGATAAGTTACCATGTCATCACCATTCTGATAATCATAAACCTGAATTTCACGAATGGAATAACCGGAACCACGTCCCATTAAGATTCCCTGAACTCTGACATAACGAACATTCTGGGCATAGATTTCAATATCTTCATCTTCACCATTTCCTTCTAACTGTCTGTAAACAGTGGTAAAGTGTTCTCCGTCTTCAGAAACCTGTAAGTCCCAAATGTTACCATATTCTGTCTGCCACTGAACTTTTACGCGACCAATGGTATGCTTTGCACCTAAGTCAACAGTTAAGTTCTGATTGCAGGCATCTGCCACTTTATCCTGACTTTCTGATAACCAGTATGATTCGTAATCATTATCTACTGCATTGCTTCCTGCCAAAGGATTTGCAGCCCACCAAGGCTGTGAATAAGAAGAAACACTAACATTCTTTCCTAATGCAATATTTTGTGCAGGTGATACCGGCTGTACACAGTTATTATCGCCAATACCATAAACCTGAATTTCTCGGATGGAGGCACCCCATCCGGATTTCTTATCATCGGAGTAAGCCTGTGATTTGCTGTAGTTGATTAACACTCTGACATATCTTCCGTTTTTCTGTGTTAATCGATAATTTTCTGCAGCATCGGTAGATAATACATCTTCATAGTAACTATAGTCCACAGAGCCGTCACTACGAAGAACATTCTTCACATCACCACCGGTACCGGTTGTTGTTTCATAGGCTGTGGTCCAGTTGATTTCATCATCTGACACTAATACTTTGTAAGCCACACCATAACTGGCATCATTCTGCCAGTCAATGACTACTTTGCTAATATCGGCCTTTCCTCCCAAGTCTACATCTAACCACTGATCTGCTTTGTTTGCTGCCGCTCCCCACTGGGTTCCTAATCTTCCATCGGTTGCGAAGCTGGCAATATCACCACCATTTGCAGATGATGCATACGCCGGTCTGTCCGTAGACAACAGCCAAGGCACGGAACGATCAACTGCCTTAACTTCTGTTTGCTGCACCTGAAGGCTTCCCATGACCATTGCAGCACTGAGCACTACTGCCATAGAGCTCTTGAGCATTTTAACATGCTTTCTCATATTACTTTCCTCCTTAAATAATTGAAAAAACTACTTGCTAAGTTCTTCATTATTAGAAAAAAGAAACACAATAAATTCCCTTTCCCGTCACAATACTGCAGTTATTGCTATACTAATAATTCTAGAAAGGAAAAACGTTTTCTGCAATAATCCGATAGTTTTTTTGTTATTTTTTGCTCATATTTTGTGCAATTTGCATATAATTTTCCTAATGTTAACGATGTAACATTTTAATTTTTCGTAGTTTTGAACATCCATTTATTTTTTAGGGTTTCTTTTTTTTATAACCCGTTTTTTTAATTTTTCAAAATACCCAAAAAAACATTTTTAGGATTTCGCTCCAAAAATGTTCACGGTCACATTTCTCTATTAAATGAAACCTGCCTTCTTTGCTTTCTCCTTTTATCCCTTTAGTATTCTCTCTGGTGAGATTATTCCCCCCCTAGTGCAAAACAGCTCTCTAAGGTGCACTTTTTCAATCTCTACACTGAATTTGCTGCACCCTATGGCACAAAATCACTTCCTAGGGTGCACCTAACCAATCTTTTCACCGGGCTTTCTGTACCCTATGGGATAAAATTGCTTCCTAGGGTGCACCTAACCAATCTATTTACCGAGTTTGCTGCACCCTGGAGCACAAAATTGCTCCTTGGGGTGCACCTGACCAATCTATTCACCGAGTTTGCTGCACCCTGGAGCACAAAATTGCTCCTTGGGGTTCACCTGACCAATCTATTCACCGAATTTGCTGCACCCTATGGCACAAAATCACTTCCTAGGTTGCACCTGACCAATCTTTTCACTGAATTTACCGCACCTTATGGCACAGAACTTCTCTCTGGGGTGTACCTTTCCAACTATCATACGAAAAAGCAGCTATGGTTGCAAAACCTATAGCTGCTTTCTTTGAGGGGAATTATAATCTGCCCCTATCTTCTCTATTTCATTACAATATTAACGATTCTTCCAGGAACATAAATTTCTTTTACGATATTTCCGGAAAGCTTATCTCCCAATGCTTCTTTTCCTTGAGCAATAGCATCCTCTTTGGAAATATCCTTAGGAATACCAATGACTGCTTTCGTCTTTCCATTAATCTGTACCGGAATTTCAACGACATCATCCACCGTCTTTGCTTCATCATAAGTTGGCCATGCTTCGAAAGCGATTGTATCATTGTGTCCCATCTTCTCCCAGATTTCTTCACCAACGTGTGGACAAATACAAGAGAACATCTTAATTAATCCTTCTGCATATTCTCTTGGACATTTTCCTTCTTTGTAAACTTCGTTGACAAAAATCATCATCTGACTGATAGCTGTATTGTATCCTAATTCTTCAAAGTCGTTCGTAACTTTCTTAACTGTCTGATGGTAAACCTTCGTCAACTTGTCATCATTTTCTTCTACGATATTTGCAGGTTCTGTAAAGAAGGTCCAGACTCTGTTGATAAATCTCTTGGCGCCTTGAACGTTATTGGAATTCCATGGCTTAGATACTTCTAATGGTCCCATAAACATTTCATAAAGTCTTAAAGTATCTGCACCGAAATCTCTAACAATATCACTTGGGTCTACTACAAATTCAGGGAAGCGTTTACCCATCTTGATTCCGTTTTCTCCCAGAATCATTCCCTGATGAACCAGTTTCTGGAATGGTTCTTTAACTGGAGAAAGACCTTCATCATAAAGGAATCTGTTCCAGATTCTTGAATAAATCAAGTGTCCTACCGCATGTTCCGGTCCACCAACGTACAAATCTACCGGAAGCCAATGCTTCAATAATTCCTGATTTGCAAATTCTTTGTCATTATCAGGATCAATATATCTCATATAATACCATGAAGATCCGGCAGAACCTGGCATCGTAGATGTTTCTCTCTTGCCCTTCACTCCATTTGCA
>JAILRZ010000071.1 GCA_024697845.1 Eubacterium sp.
AATCTTTTCGTATGGATTTAATAAATCGCTGATAGAACTATCATGATTTAATTTATCGATAAACAATGCAGTGTATTTCGCAACGTCAACGTTGATGTACCATTCTCTTTCTAATAATTCAGGAGTCTGGTAAACGCAGTTGGTTGTCATAACCTTGCTGATTAATCCCTGTTCATAAGCTTCATCAAATTTTTCCAAACCATTTGTGAAAAGACCAAAGGTGGAAGCAACGAAGACTCTGTTTGCCTTACGCATCTTTAACTGCTTAGCAACGTCTAACATACTGTCACCGGAAGAAATCATATCATCGACAATGATAACGTCTTTTCCTTCAACAGATTCACCCAGGTATTCATGCGCTACGATTGGGTTTCTTCCGTCTACGATGGTAGTATAGTCACGTCTCTTGTAGAACATTCCCATGTTAACGCCAAGAACGTTTGCGTAATAAACAACTCTGCCCATAGCACCTTCGTCCGGGCTGATCATCATTAAGTGATCTGCGTCTATCTTAAGGTCATCTACGTTTTTCAGAAGGTTCTTGATAAACTGATATGTTGGCATAATGGATTCAAATCCGCTTACCGGAATAGCATTGTTTACTCTAGGATCGTGAGCATCAAAAGTTAAGATGTTATCTACACCCATGCTTACTAATTCCTGAAGCATTACTGCACAGTCCATAGATTCTCTTGCAGTACGTCTGTGCTGTCTGCTTTCATAAAGGAATGGCATGATGACTGTAATTCTATGAGCCTTTCCTGCAGCGGCGGCAATCACTCTCTTAATGTCAGCATAGTGATCATCCGGAGACATATGATTTTTATGTCCGCATACGGTATATTCAATGCTGTAGTTAGTTACATCATCGATAATGTAAAGGTCACAACCTCTGACAGAGTCTTTTAAAGTACATTTAGCTTCACCGGTACCAAAACGCGGAGTGCTTACATCTAAAAGATAAGAATCTTTCACATATCCCTGATATGTAATTGGGGATTCTTTAGATTCTAAGCGTTCCTTTCTCCAGTCGCTGATATATGCATCAACGGTATCGCATAACTGCTTGCTTCCGGATAATGCAACGATGGCTAATGGTCCTACTGGGATTGATTCAACATACTTTTGGTTTATCATTTTGAAAATTCCTCCATTGTAAATGTGTTTACTTAATAGTTTTTATTTATTCTTATATCATCACCAAAAATCTTAAGGGGTGTATAATTACCGGCTGCCCGGGAAAAAATACGTTCCTCATATCGTTCCTGCAACTCTCTTAAGGAGAGGTTTGTAGAAATGATTGTTGATTTGTGGTGTACAAGACGCTCGTTCAGGCAATCAAAGAGGGCGGAGTCCGTAAAGGAGTTCGTCATCTCTGTTCCTAAATCATCAATAATCAGCAAGTCGCAATGAATTAACTCATCCATACTGATTTGTGAGTACACGGAATGATTTTCTCTGCGGAAAGAATAATCCGCCATCAAATCAAATAATTGAACTGCGGAAAGATAAATCACCGAATAGGATTTTTCAATCAATTCTTTCGCAATACAGTTAATTAAAAAGGTCTTTCCTGTACCTGCCCTGCCATAGAATAGCAGATTATCAAAGGTTTTGTCAAAGTGATTTATAAAATAATGACAATGATCTATGACAGTTTCTATATTTTCGGCAGCGGAAATGCCCGTTGCCTCGTCAATAAAATCCTCTGAATACAAAGAATAATCAAAGGTATCGAAGTTTTCTCTTTCTAATATTTCCTGAAGTTCCGAACGGGAGTAAAGCAGTTTAATGACTTCTTCTTTAAAACAATGGCATGGTTGTCCATTGATATAGCCGGTATCCTTACAATCCGGACAGGTGAAGATTTCATCCAGATAATCAGCCGGATAGTGATTTGCCAGAAGCAGAGCTTTTTTTCTCTGGGATATTTCCGCTAAATCATCCTGAAATCGCTCTTTTTTGGAAAGATCGCCTTGTAAGGCACTTCTTGTTGCAGAGAGTGCCAAACCGGAAATTTCACGGTCTAAAGAAGCAATCTCCGGGACTCTGGAATAAACATCCTGAATCCGTTGTTCCATTTTCAGTTTATTGGTAATCCGGCGATCATTGTATCGGTTTGCAATGACTTCCGCCTGGTCTCTGGTAATTGCCATAAATACTCCTGTGGATTAACGAAAAGTTAATCAGCGTTTTTGCTTGATTTTAATTTCTTGTCTCTGTTTAACAATAATTTCTTTTCCAAATCATTGTAGTCATAACTTCTCTGTTCAAAAGTTTTTGCTCTTTTGGTTCGGGAAGCGGAATTTTTCTTTGGCTGAACAGATTTCTGAAAATCTTCTGCATGAGCCTTGTCCAGTGCTTCAATGGATTCTAAGGACAGAGCCTTGTTTTGAAACCAATTGGTTAGAATAGAGTCTGCATACTGGAAACTACCGGTGTGGGTATGTTCCATTGTACGATTGCAGGCTTCCAAAATAATTTCATCGGTAAATCCATATTCCCCGGTCCATTTATCTACATAAGAGATTTCCTTCTTGATAGGAGCCTTGGACTCTAAGCCGAAAATCTTGTAAATACTTTTGAAAATTGCCCGACGAAGAACTTCATCGTTCTGAGCGTCCTTGGCATTATCAATGCCACGACGGGCATACTCAACTGCCTGTTTTTCAATGCTTCTTAATGTTTTGTGGCCAAGAGAAATACAGGTCTCCATAATATATTCGATGAAGTCCACATCAAAGCAGAGCCCCTCTAACATATATAAGATGCAATTGATATCTGCCGGAGTTAAAGTTTTTCCTAAATAAGTCTGTGCAAGGAAGATTAAATGCTTTAAATCCTCGTTGTCTGCAAAACCGCGAATCTCAGTAGCAGTATAACGCTTTTTCGATGGAATTACATAACCGGTTGATTCCGGTATAGGAGCAGACATAGTTTGCCCGGCGGCCTTGGCAAGGGCAGGAACTTCATAAGAAGTAGATTTCTTCTCAATCGGTTCGAACTTGATGCCGGAAATTTCATTTCTTTCATTAAAGGAAAGAGAAAGGAGCCCTTTGTCTGACCAATAATTTAAAGCTCTCATAACATCGGAATCTAATAATTGAAACTGATCTGCAATCCGTTCTGTGGATAAATCCGAAGGAACTGCAGACAGATTGTTCACAAGGCGTAATAAATGAAGATAAATCTTCACAAACTCTCCGTTCGCACAAGGCATATATTCATCTATAAATATATTGGATACAGAGGTGAAATCTGAAAAAGAGCCTCTGTCTAAAACTAATTTGCACATAAGTAATACTCTCTCTTTGTCGTTTTCGTGTTTTACAAAAAAGAGTATAACAAAAAAAATGGAAAAATCAACGTCACAAATTGGCTGAAAACCCCATTATTAAAGGGGTTCAAGGCAATGTTAATAATGTTAACAATGATGATAACAACTAGTGATAATTTGTCGAAAAATGTCAAATTCCCCATAAGTAAAGGGAGGGACACGGTTGCTAAAAACCAATGTTATGTAAACAAAAAACCACAAATTTTTGTTAATAAAAATTAGCAAAAATTTGTGGAAATGTTAATAGATTATTTTTTTAGAAGATCTTCTCCGATGTTTACTACGTCTCCGGCTCCCATAGTTATTAACAAGTCATTTTTTGAAACTTTTTTTAATAAAAATTGTTCAATTTCTTCAAAAGTTGGGAAATAATAAGTTTCTGTTCCGATTTCCTTGATCTTTTCCATAACATCTTTAGAACTTATGCCTAAAGTATTCTTTTCTCTGGCTGCGTAAATGTCTGCCAAAATTACGGCATCTGCTTTGGAAAGTTCTGTTGCAAACTCATCCAATAATGCTTTCGTACGGGTATAAGTATGTGGCTGGAATACAACCCACAGTTTTTCGTGAGGGTAATGTTTCGCGGTGGAAATGGTTGCACGAATCTCGTCCGGATGATGCGCGTAATCATCAATAATCGTAAATCCCTGAACCTTTCCTTTGTACTGGAAACGTCTGTCGGTTCCGCCATACTGCTGTAAACCTTTCAGAATATCCTCATCCTTTAAGCCCAGAACATGAGCTGTTGCAATAGAAGCCAAGGAATTATAAATATTATGCTCACCGGTTACGGAAAGCTGTACATGCATCTTTTTTTCCCCGTGAATTACCAGGTCATAGGAACCGTGAGCAAATTCATCGAAAGTAATGTTGGTTGCGCTGTAATCGCTCTTTTCAGGATCAGAACCTACCTTAACGACTTTACATTTTAAATCTTTGGTAAAGTAATCAATATCATCAATATCGCTATTAATAATTAAAGCACCGTCTTCCGGAATTAATGAAGCATAGGTTTTGAAACTGTGACGGATATCGTCTAAGTCCTTAAAGAAATCCAAATGATCTGCGGCAACATTTAAGATAATTCCCACTTTAGGAGGGAATGATAAAAAGCTGTTCGTGTATTCACAGGATTCTGTGATAATATGTTCCGAATGTCCCACACGGGTATTTCCTTTGATTGTAGGCATAATGCCACCAACTAAAATTGTTGGGTCTGTGTCTGCTTCCAATAAAATCTGGGAAATCATGGAAGTGGTGGTAGTTTTTCCGTGGGTACCTGATACACCAATAGACATCTTGTAATTTTTCATAATTTGTCCAAGAAATTCCGCACGGGTAAGCATTGGAATGTTCTTTTCTTTAGCAGCTACCAATTCAGGATTGTCCTGCTTTACTGCAGCGGTATAAATCAGAACTTCGACATCATCCGCAACATTTTCAGCTTTCTGACCGTAAAAAACGGTAGCGCCTAATTTTTCCAGGTGATTTGTAATATCAGACTCTCTGGAATCTGAACCTGTAACGGTAAAACCACGGGATAACATAATTTCTGCCAGTCCGCTCATACTGATTCCACCAATTCCGGTGAAGTGAAGCTTGGCCGGTATATTAAAATTTAATTCGTACATAATGAACTCCATTCTGCTACGGGGTAGCATAAATCATAGAAAATAAAGGATATAAAAATCCAATACCGCAAAATAAAATCTTCCTTAATAAATAAGAAAGAAAAATCTGCACCTATAAGTATACAATTATTTAAAAAAAAATCAAACAGTAAAAGAGGGGGAACTACCCGGAATGAAAAATGATTGTATAAAATGCACAAGAAATGTCGAAAAGACGCAAAAAAAAGAGATAAAATCGATAACAAAATAAGGAAAAACTCTTTTAATAATAGGGCATTGATGATATAATCGAATGTACAAGTTATCCATCGGACAGGTATACGTGGAATGTCCGGACTTAATTATTATGCAACGAGGTGATAGACATGATTAAAAAAGAAATGATTGCGATGCTGCTTGCGGGAGGACAAGGAAGTCGTCTGGGTGTATTGACAGCAAAAGTCGCAAAACCGGCAGTTGCTTTTGGAGGAAAGTATAAGATTATAGATTTCCCATTAAGCAACTGTATTAATTCAGGTATTGATACGGTAGGTGTTTTGACACAGTATCAGCCACTTCGGTTAAATGCTCATATTGGAATTGGAATTCCTTGGGATTTGGACCGAAATATTGGAGGTGTTACAGTTCTTCCACCATACGAAAAAAGTAAGAACACGGAGTGGTATACAGGAACGGCAAATGCGATTTATCAGAATTTGGAGTATATGGAATCCTACAATCCTGATTACGTATTGATTTTATCAGGTGATCATATCTATAAGATGGATTATGAAGTAATGTTGGATTATCATAAGGCAAACAATTCCGACGTTACAATTGCGGCGATGCCTGTGCCATGGGAAGAAGCAGGACGTTTTGGCGTGGTAGTAGCAGATGAAAATCATCAGATTAGAGAGTTCCAGGAAAAACCTGAAAATCCAAAGAGTAATCTGGCTTCCATGGGTATTTACATCTTTAATTGGCCGGTTTTACGAGATGCTTTGATTAAGTTGAAGGATCAGCCGAACTGTGACTTTGGTATGCATGTAATTCCATATGTCCATCAGAACGGAAAGAGAATTTTTGCATATGAATACACAGGATACTGGAAAGATGTTGGTACATTAAAATCATACTGGGAAGCAAATATGGAATTGATTGATATCGTTCCTGAGTTTAACCTGTATGAGGAATTCTGGAAAATCTATACGAAGAATGATGCGTTGCCACCACAGTACTTATCCGCAGATTCGAAGGTTGAACGAAGTATTATTGGTGAAGGGTGTGATATCCGAGGTGGAATTTACAACTCTGTCATCAGTGCGAACGTTGAACTGGAGGAAGGTGCAGAGGTGCATGATTCTATTATTATGCAGGGATGCAAGATTAAAAAGGGAACAAAAATTTATAATTCTATCATTGCTGAAAATGTTGAAGTGGGAGAGAATGTTACGATTGGCGTAGGAGAATATGCAGATAGTCAGTTGAGCGAAAAAATTTATAACTGTGAACTTGCGGTAATCGGCGAAAATTCCACAATTCCTGACGGTGTTACCATCGGACAGAATGTTGCAATTTCAGGAAAGACGGAAATTACAGATTACCCTGACGGAAAACTCCCATCAGGAGGCTATATAGTTAAGGCAGGTGAGATTTAATGAGGGCAGTTGGAATCATTTTAGCAGGTGGAAATAATAGCAAAATGCAGGAACTTTCCAAGAAAAGAGCGGTAGGTGCAATGCCATTAGCAGGTAGTTATAGAGCAATAGATTTTGCTCTGAGTAACATGACCAATTCTCATATTCAGAAGGTCGCAGTACTGACACAGTATAATGCACTTTCATTGAATGAACATTTAAGTTCTTCAAAATGGTGGGATTTTGGTAGAAAACAAGGTGGACTTTATGTTTTTACACCTTCGATTACATCAGACAATGGATTCTGGTATCGCGGAACGGCAGATGCTATTGCGCAGAATGTGGCATTCTTAAAGAAAAGTCATGAACCATATGTCATCATTGCATCCGGTGATGCAATCTATAAGATGGATTACAACAAGGTTTTAGAAAAACATGTTGAAACCGGTGCGGACATTACCATTGTAGGAAAGGAAATGCCGGAAGGAACAGATGTATCCGGATATGGAGTTATCTCTACAGATGAATCCGGACGTGTTATAGATTTTATTGAAAAACCAATCGATAGTAAGAATACATTTGTTTCTACAGGGATTTATGTAATCCGAAGAAGATTATTGATTCAGTTAATTGAGGAATGCGCGGCAGCAGATCAATATGATTTCGTTTCTGATATCTTAATCCGAAACAAAGATGCAAAGAGAATTTTTGCATATAAAATGGAATCTTATTGGAAAAACATTGCCAGCGTACAGAACTACTTTGATGCGAATATGGACTTCCTGAATACAGAAGTGAGAGATTTCTTCTTTAAACAGTATCCGGACGTATATTCTAAAGTAGAAGACTTGCCACCGGCAAAATATAATCCGGGATCCAAGGTTGCAAACAGCCTGATTTCCAGTGGTTGTATCGTAAACGGTGAAGTAGATAGTTCCGTGATTTTCAAGCAGGCTTATGTAGGAAATAATTGTGTGGTACGAAATTCAATTATTATGAATGACGTATATATCGGTGATGGAGCGGTAATCGAAAATTGTATCGTTGAAAGTCACAGCACAATTAATCCAAATGAGCATTTGGGAAATCCGGATGGAGACGTGGAAATTATTAATGAGAGAAATTTTAGATATAGTCTATAAGAAAAGGAGCGGCTTATGAATATTACAGATGTAAGAGTCAGAAAGATGACAAAAGAAGGAAAAATGAAGGCTGTTGTATCTATTACAATTGATGGAGAATTCGTAGTTCATGATATCAAGGTAGTAGAAGGAGAAAAGGGATTGTTTATTGCAATGCCGAGCAGAAAGGCAGCAGATGGCGAGTACAGAGACATCGCACATCCAATTAACTCAGAAACACGTAGTTCTATTCAGCAGATTGTTTTGGATGCTTACGAAAAAGCATTGCTGGAACCAGACGAAGTGTAAAGAGCGAATCATTAGAATTTATCTAGTGAAAAACGTTTTTAGAGAAGGAAATCGATTTTCGATTTCCTTCTCTTTTTTTGTGCATAATGTTTAATAAGATGGGGCAAAATGAAAAATCATTTGGTGGGATTGTGTAAAAAGGAGAAAAAAAAGGAAAGAGTTGCTGAAAACATTTTTGAAAAGTAGTATGAACTCAGAGAAAAAAAGTATGAAATGAATGTTTAGGAGGAATTAGGATGAAAAAGAGATGGAAAGAGCTGTGGGCGCTAGTATTAGTAATTGCTTTGGTATTCTCTGGAGTTTCTAATGAAGCAACGGTGTGGGCAGCTTCATTGGACAGCACTACAGGGGAGGATGCCCCGGTAGAAGCAACGGTGAATGGACAGGTTTATTTTGTCCAATCCGGAACCAAGACAGTAATCACTTTGGATGGAACAGACAAACATCCAATTGATTGTAATGTGAAATATCAGCCGAATATTGAGGGCTTTCGTGCAGATAATGTTCCACAAAACGGATTGTTTACGATTCGATATGGAGAATATGATGGAAAGGAAGTTGTGAATTTCACGAATCCGGCGAACAATGCAAATTGGAAAGCGGATCAGGAGAATGTATATCAGATTATCAATCATGCAGAACCAAGTGGCTGGGAATCCGTTCGAATGGAAGCACAGGGAGATGGAACCATTGCATTTAAGAGTTCTGCAGTGGAGAAATATTTTACCGTTGGGGAAGGTGGTTTGAAGCTGACTACGATTGGAGCAAATGAAGAAGTCTCTTCCAATGAGAAATTTATTCTTTACACAGATACCAAACCGAAAACAGCAAAAAATGTCACAGTTACAGAAAAAAGCGGGGATACGGTTTCCTTGAAATGGACCGGAGTAACCCAGTGTATGTACTGCGGATATGAAGTTCTTTATTCAACTAGTGAGAACGGACAATATGTATCAGCAGGTCAGACTGCAAAGACAAATTTTGAGATTACAGGTTTATCATTAAATACAAAATACTATTTCAAGATTAGAACTAAGACCAACAACGTAGGCGGACCTTCAGCGGACAGTAAGATTGTTTATACAACAACCTTAAATGACGTAAAGCCAAGAACCGTGAAAAATGTAAAAGTGGCTAAAGAAGGAAATCAGTTAAAGGTTAGCTGGGATAAGGCAAGTAATGCGAAAAAATACAGAGTGTTACGTGCAAAAGGAAAATATGGAAACTATAAAGAAATCGGAACAACAACCGAAACCAGTTATACGACAGTAATTGCCGGATCAAAATACAACAATTATTTTAAAATTATATCTGACAATAATGGAAGTGTAAGCAGTGCCTCAGAGGCAACGTCTTTGGAAAGTGAATTGTTTGGAGAAAACACTTATATATTCAATGAAGAAGACCAACGAAGTGAGATTAACAAAATTGTTGCGGATATTTTCGCAAAACAGCATTACAGCCAGTTTGGAAAAAACAGATACGCATATCTGTTCAAACAGGGGGATTATTCAGATGCTACTGTTTTCGATATGGGTTATTACACACAGCTTCTGGGATTGGGCAAAAGCCCGGAAGATGTAAAAATCAATAACGTGCATACACCGGCAGCATTGTCCAATGATAATGTTACCTGTAACTTCTGGGTAGGAATTGAAAATGCAACAATTAAGGACGTGGATAAGAACGGAGATAATTATTTCTGGTTTAAATGGGCTGCTTCTCAGGCCGCACCGGCTAGAAGAATGAATGTGGAACGACGCTCTTTCTTCCAGTGGGGATGGGAAGGTTATGCCAGCGGAGGCTATTTTGCCGACAGCCGCTTTCAGCAGGTAGCAGGTTCCTATACACAGCAGCAGTATTATTACAGAAACTGCGATTTTTATGATGGAACCCACGGAGTCAACTGGAACCAGATGATTCAGGGAAGCACCGGTATTGAAAGTAATGGAAAAGTAAGAATTGAAGATACAGATAATGAAAAGAGACCGTTGATTTCTCAGATGACTCCATTGCAGAGCGGGGAAGGATATTCCAGCTGGCCAATGGGACAGCGCACAACTGTGATTGATAAAACAAAGAAGGTTCGAGAAAAGCCATTCCTCTATTTTGACCAGGAGGCAGATGAATACAAGGTCTTTGTACCGGCATTGAAAGAGAATTCCAAGGGAATCAGTTGGGAAAACGGTATGGGACCGGGAACTTCCATTAGTTTGGAAAAGTATTTCTATATTGCACATCCGGATAGTGATAATGCGTCATCTATTAATGCACAGATTCGCGCAGGAAAGAATATTTTGTTTACACCGGGAATTTATTATGCTGAAAAGCCGATTGAAGTGAAGAAGGCAAATACCATTTTGCTAGGAATCGGTATGGCAACCATTCAGCCAAACAACAGTGACTCTGCAATTAAAGTTGCAGATGTTGGCGGTGTTGAAGTGGCAGGTTTGATTCTGGATGCAGGAAATCAGTCAAAAACATTACTTCAGGTAGGAGAAGAAGGTTGTAATAAAGATCATTCATTAAATCCGACAGTACTTCATGATGTTATTTATCGTGTGGGTGGTGCCGGACATCTGGGAAGAATAGAAAGCTGTCAGGTGATTCACAGCAATGATGTAATTATTGATCATACATGGATTTGGAGAGCTGACCACGGGGATAATACAGGATGGTATGCAAATACATCCAAGAACGGTCTTGTGATAAATGGCGACAGAGTGACAGCCTATGGATTGTTCTGTGAGCACTTCCAGGAATATGATGTGTTGTGGAGAGGTGAAGAAGGTGCTACTTATTTCTTCCAGAATGAAAAGTGCTACGATCCTCAGAAGCAGGAAGAATGGATGAGTCACAACGGAACAGTAAAAGGATATGCGGCTTACAAGGTAACTGATGATGTTAAGAAACATTACGCAGTGGCACTTGGTGTATATGACGTATTTATTTACACCAATGGAGCAAGCATTTATGTAGATAACGGAATCGAAGTTCCGGATACCCCAGGAGTATTAGTTGAAAATTATTGTACTGTAGAAATTTCCGGAGATGGTGCTCCAGGAGTAGGAATGAATCATATGGTGAATGCTGCCGCACCGGGAATCCGTCAGGGAGCAGGAACCGGTGGAGGATATGCAATTCAGAGATTGTTGTCTTATTCCGATGGAGTAGCAAAATATTTGCCGGATTATTACACAGACAAGGGAAGTACAGTAGTTCAGCAGGCTGCGGGAACAACACCGACAGTAGATCCAAAAGCAGAAAAGGATTTGAAGAAGGAAACAGTTTCCAAGGATGATGAAAAACCACTATGGGAAATGACAGATGATGATTTTGCAAAGAAGATTGCTGATGCTGAAAAAGATGTTCCTGCAAAGGATTCGTCAGAAACACCGGGTAAAGAATCCGGAAATCAGATGAAGAATCAAAAGAAGATTTCTGCAAAGCTAAAGAAGAATCAGAAAATTACCGTTGGAAAATATACCTATAAAGTTTCCGGACTGAAAGGAAAGAAGGGCACAGTAACATTAGTAAAGGTTGCAAAGAAATATCGAAAGAAACTGAAAAAGGCCACAGTGAAAACAACGGTTTCATACAAGGGTTATCAATTGAAAGTAACTGTTGTAGGAAAGAAAGCATTCCAGGGCTGTAAGAAGTTAAAGAAAACAACCATTGGAAAGAATGTAAAGAAGATTGATTCTAAAGCTTTTGCATCCTGTAAGAAGCTGAAAGTTCTGAAAGTTCAGGGTAAGAAATTAAAGAAAATTGCAAAGAATGCCTTTGCAAAGAAGGTTCGAAAGAAACTGAAAGTGCAGGCAAAGAAAAAGATTAAAAAGAGAATTTATAAGAGCTTGAAGCGAAAATAATTTATGGACGAGGTTAAGGCAAAACGAGGTTGCCTTAACCTTGTTTTTTTAAAACAAAAGTGGACAAAAATAGACGAATGTAGTAATATCAATCGCGTCACCTAAAAATGAAAAGGAGAAATGCTAAATTGATAAGTGACGATATTGATAATATAGTGAAATCATCAATATTTGACAAGTTTGACCTTTTCTTAGAAATTAATTGGAATAAAAGAAAGGGGAAAATCCGAAAGAGGTAATAAAAAAATATCAAGCATTTATAAAAAGATATCCGGGAGGGTTGGATAGTGAATAAGAAAAAAATAATTGTGTTGACAATAATAATTTGCTTTTGTGTTTTGTTTGTTTATTTGAGGTATAAA
>JAILRZ010000091.1 GCA_024697845.1 Eubacterium sp.
GGAAGATCAGGAGAATATGTAAGTAATCTTACCGGAGAAGCAACATATAAGTCTTTTAAGCCAGCACCGTTACCACCGAATCCGGAGTTGGAGATTGACAGTGATATGGTAAAGAAACTTGTTGAAGCAAATAGAGATTTAGTAAGACTGGATACAGCTACAAAACTTATACCTAACGTGGAATTATTTATTTCTATGTATGTAAGAAAAGAAGCCTTGATATCTTCGCAAATAGAGGGGACACAATGTACTTTAGATGACGTGCTTGATCCTGACGTAGATGGGAATACAAATTTGGAAGTTGGCGATGTAATTAATTATGTTGCAGCTTGTTCTTATGCTATAGATCGATTGCAGACACTTCCTCTGTGCAATCGTCTGCTTAGAGAGATACATCAAAAATTGCTATCGGGTGTCAGAGGACAGGAAAAAAGTCCCGGAGAGTTTAGAAAATCTCAAAATTGGATTGGAGCAGCCAATTGTACATTAAACGAGGCAAGATATATTCCACCTAATGTTGAAGATATGAATACTGCATTAGCAGAACTTGAGAAATATATGAATGAGGGAGACGATTATGATCCTCTGATTAGAATTGCATTGATTCATTATCAGTTTGAGACTATTCATCCGTTTCTTGATGGAAATGGCAGAGTTGGACGACTTATGATATTGCTTTATTTGATAGAGCAGAGATTTATTTCAAAACCAACGATTTATATATCATATTTTTTGAAGAAAAATCAGGTTGAGTATTATGATCGTATATCTGAAGTTAGAAGAAAAGGAAATTACGAGCAATGGATTTCATTTTTCTTAGAAGCAGTATCAGCGGCGGCAAAGGATTCTTTGGCAACGATAGAAAAACTATCTGAACTTCATGAGAGAAATGTAGGAAGGCTTCCAAGTACGACAAGAAAAAATGATAATGTCAGAAGAATTTTTGATTATGTGGAGCAGTATCCGATTATTGATATAAAAAGAACAGCTTCTGCACTAGGAATTAGTTATAATACGGCATCAACTGCTATAAATAAATTAGTAAAAGCAGGAATTCTTAAGGAAACAACTAATGCGTCCAGAAACAGAGTTTTTTCCTATGAAGAGTATCTTAATATACTAAGAAAAGACACGTAAGCCTAAAAGACAACATAAAGTATGTAGCTTTAGGCCCTCGTGTCCCAAAGTGCGATAACATCACTCTCACGGTAAAAATTCATAAAATAACATACAGTGAGTGTAGAGACAATGCATAATTCCTGTGGTACAGTATTAGTGTCACAAGAGTTCAGAACCACAGCTCAAGTGAAAGGAAATAGTTATAAGAGTAACTGAGAGTACGAAATTATCTACATTAAGAAAATTTAATATTAAAGCAGCAACATTTGTTATTGCAATTATCGTAAGCTTTCGTGCAAAAAGAAAAAGGACAAGGATACGAGAAGTCAGAAAAACTTGACGTACTAAATGAAGTTGATGTGATTTCTCTTTCCGGAAATGTTCCAACTTTTATTTCATGTAAGAGTGGAAAACTTGAGGGGGGACATGCACTTTTTGCATTATATGAATTGGATGAAATTGCGAGAAAGTTTGGCGGTAAATATTCAAAAAAAGTTCTTGTTACAGCAAAGGACATAGGGAGTGTATATCTGGAACGGGCAAAAGAAATGGGAATTGAAGTGAAATGCGAAAAATAAGAGAGTGAGTTAAATTAGTATATGAGGAATAAGACAATTTACAATCGATAAAAGATTTACTAGAAGTGTTCTTCTAGATCGGAGGTACATATGAACAGAACGAAAAAATTGGTTGCATTGGTATTCGTACTAATTTTAATCCTAGGAGGTGTAGCGATGGTTGTAATAAGAAAGGAACAGAATAACAAACAGGAAAATAGTGCTGTGGATTATTCCAAATCAGCCAATTGGGTTTTTAATGAAAATGATGTAAAAGGAAAAGCAGCAGATATTTTTGTGGTTTGTTCAACTGCTATTGAGGGAGATGAAACCCACTTCAACATGGACTTGGCGGATAAGGAAATGAGGGGCGCTTTTGCCGCAACAACTGCATTGGAAAGTGGAACCTATGGTGATCAGGTTCGGGTGTTTGCACCGTATTACAGACAAGTTGGATTGAGTTCATGCTACTTGTCAGAAGAAGAGCGGGAAAAGTATTTTAATATTGGATTCCAGAATATTCAGGATGCTTTTGAATATTATATGGAACATTATAACAATGGAAGACCGTTCATTCTGGCAGGATATTCTCAGGGAGCACAGGTGTGTCTGGAACTGATGAAAGAAAATATGGAGAGCAGGGAAAGACAGGATTTACTTGTGGCTTGTTATGCAATCGGGTGGAAAATAACCGATGAAGATATCAGGAATTATCCTCAGATCAAAATGGCTACCGGCGAAACGGATACCGGGGTTGTGATTTCCTATGACTGCGAAGCGGAATCAGTGAAGTCGTCCTTTGTTATTCCGGAAGGAGTGAAGGTTCACTCCATAAATCCTTTAAACTGGAAAACAGATTCAACGCCTGCAGACAAATCTCTTCACAAAGGAGCATGCATTGCAGATGAGAATTGTAACATTGTTCAGGAAATTGATCATTTTACCGGATGCTATATTGACGAAACCAGAGGATCGCTGAAAGTAACAGATGTACCGATTGAGGATTTTTCCTTAGATATTGATACCTTTGGAAAAGGAGATTATCATTGGTTTGATCTTCAATTTTTCTATAATAATATCCGAGAGAATGTATCAAAGAGAATCGAAGCATATTTGAATAAAACTGAGTAACAGGTGCTACGAACAAAGAAAATCGTAATATATTTACAAAAAAATGAGAAAAATTTATCTGATTTTCACCTCAAAAAAATATTTTTAATCAAAAAGAGTGTTTTTTAATAAAATTAAACAACACTCTTTTTTTATACAAACGACAAAAACATTTTCCAAAATCTTTTGGTTTAATCAAAGAAATGAAGGAATATGTTGATTGAAAAAATATATTTTTTCAGAAAAAAACACGGAAAAGCAGCCTGGAAATCGTCCTAAAATAAGCAAAAAATAAAACATTTTCAAGTTATTTACTCCACTGTGCTAATGTGTTAAACTCCCATCAGAAATACAGACAGAAAGGAAGAAATGATGAAAAAAATGATGAAAAGAGCAATTGCAGTTGTTCTCTTTTTTGCTTTGATTTTGGGTGGAAGTATCATTGCAAAAAATCATAAAAAAGAGAATGTTGCAGTAGCACAAGTGGCACAGGTTGAACAGAAACCTTCAGTTTATGATGAAATTGAAAAAGTAAATGTTTCAAAAAAAGAACTGAAAAACATTGAAAAAGTGGCACTGTCGAACGGACAGAAGGCGGCTGAATTGGTAAATGCATATGAAAATGACGCAGATTTTGATGAAGCATTAAACAGTGCATTAACATCATATTACAAGAAGGGTGAATTTAAAGAATTGAACGCATTTAAGAAGTCATTGGATGACAGAGGTGCGGATACGGTAAAAGCCTTCAAACAAGCGGCAACAGAACGTGCCAAAGGGGACAAAAACGGATTTAAAGTAGGTGAAATTTTGGCACTGTTCGATGCTGACACCAGTAAGGAAGAGATGGAAGTGGTATGTAAGGCAGAGCATGGTGAATTAGATTCCTATTTTGATATCTATACCGGAGAACATGTTGCTTCAATTAAAATTTCCTTGGGACAGACTGTTGATGTGGCAGCGGATAAATATGAAAATTATTGTATTACAGAAACAGCAGATCGTAACGCATACAAGACCGTTTGCGATACCAAGCTGAAAAAGGATATTGAAACAAAAGAGTATCCGACGGTAAATGATCCGAGAATTTCCGGCGATTATAAATTTGAATCTATGTATATCAAAGGGGCTTGGGACTTTATTCAGAATAAGGAACATCAGAAAGTTCTGGTTGCGGTGATTGACAATGGAATTGATGTAAACCATCCGGATTTGGTTAATGTAATGTCCCCTGATTCTATTGATGCTTCTGGTATTACAGCAGTTCCGTTAAAGAATGTAAGTTTTTCAGAGGATACTTATCATGGAACAGCCGTTGCAGGAACCATTGCGGCAGAGGCAAATAACGGAAAATTCTTAGCAGGAACCGGAAGTGGATATGATAATAGCAATATTGAAATTTTAGGAATTCATGCAGGTGTTCCATCTGACCCGAAGAGACTTAGTACAGATGCAATTCTCAGAGGGTTAGATTATGCTCAGGAAAAAGGCGCACAGGCTGTTAATATGAGTTTTGGCTCTTATAGTTCAAATAGCACTGAGGAAGAAATCTTCAAGAGAATGGCTTACGCAGGGATGATTTGTGTAGCGGCAGCAGGAAATGAAGCAACTGACGAACTAAGTTATCCGGCCAGCTATAAAGAGGTTATTTCTGTTGCAACAACAGATTCAAATAATTTGATATCAGGCTTTTCAAATTATGGACAGGAAATAAGCATTTGTGCTCCGGGAACTGACGTTAAAATATTAAAAAACAATGAAAGCTATGGAACAGCTAGCGGAACATCATTCTCTTCACCGGCAGTTTGCGGTGTAGTTGCTATGATGAAATCTGTAAATTCCAAACTCAATTACTATGATGTTATGAGAATTATGGCTAATACAGCCACAAAGCTGGGAAGTCAGGGATCCAGAAACAAGGTGAAATACGGCGTGGTAAACGCGGAATTAAGTGTGAAGACAGCATATCAATATGACCCGAATATGAATTTTGGTGAGGTTGATGAGTTCTATGATGATTTAAGAACAGGAGCATCCATTTCCGCCTCCAGAGAAAAACGTGGAATGCCGGTAGCTCTGATGATTGATAAAAATGATGATACAATGGGTGGCGTAGATACGGGAGATCGTCAGTATGTTACGATTGAATTTTCAACACCATGTCGATTAACAACATTAGGTGTAACTTACAGAAAAGAAATCAGGTTAGGAAAAGTTTGCTTTGCTTCTTCAGATGATGGTGTGAATTTTGAAGAATATGGACATACAATCACAGGAATGCATAAAGGGGGCTATGATTACTTCACAACAGATAAAGTAATCAAATATTTAAGAATTGAATTCCTCAACTGTACGGAAAGCGTCGATATTAACGAAATCAAATTGTTTGGTTACAGACAGCAGGCTTCGGTAATTGATCTCTTTGATATGGAAGAAGATGTACAGGCTCCGACAGGGATTACAATCCGTTCTATTGGAAACGGAAAAGTTCGTGCAGAGTGGAAAACAACTGAAAATGCAAAAACTAAGGACTATGTTTATGAAGTTATGAATAACAGCTCCAGATATGGAACTACAAATTATGGCACGACAACAAATACCTATATGGATATTGAAAATGTTCCTTCGGGTACTTCTGTGTTTGGCGTTCGGGCAATTTATAAGGGGAAAAATTCTTATTATAACACCTGCTTGTATCAGGCACCAATTGAAACAACGTCGCAGCCGACAACAGCACAAAATCTCACATTAGTGATGAATCCTGAAAATATAGCTCTTGGAAAAATAGCGGTGGCATCCAGCAGTGAGTCGGAAGGAATGTCAGCTGCAAAAGCTATTGACGGAGATGCAGGAACCAGATGGTCTTCTAACTTTACAGATGATGAATGGATTTATGTTGATTTGGGAAGACAGTATGAGTATTTGGCAAAAGTCGATATTGACTGGGAAGCCGCAAGAGCAAAAGATTATCAAATTGATGTTTCTTCTGATGGAGAAAACTGGACAACGGTAAAAGTTGTGAATGGCAACAATTCAAACAATACATCCGATTCGTTTAAATGTGTATCCGGAAGATATGTAAGAATTGCGGGAACTCAAAGAGCAACAGGGTATGGTTATTCCATTTTTGAAATCAAGATTTACAGAATGGATTTGGTACCGGTTACTAATCCTGCCACGGTGGCTCCGACTACAACTTCCGAAATTACAACAGCTCCGGAAATCACAACCGCGCCGGAAACTACAACCGTTGGAAATGCATATACAATCTCCAACGAGAACATTGCATTAAATAAAACTGCAACAGCTTCCAGCAGTGAATCCGACGGAAATTCTGCTGCAAAAGCTGTAGATGGAGATGCAGGAAGCAGATGGTCTTCCGCATTCACAGATAACGAATGGATTTCAATTGATTTAGGAAACACTTATCCGGTAGCAAAGGTTGACATGGATTGGGAAGCAGCCAGAGCAAAGGATTATAAGATTGAAACATCAGTAGATGGAAACAACTGGACAACGGTTAAGTCAATCAATGACAATCATCTTTTGAATACTTCAGATGTATTTGAACCGGTAATGGCAAGATATGTCAGAATGAAAGGTGTGACCAGAGCAACCGGCTATGGATATTCTATCTTCGAAATGAAGGTTTACCCGGCAATCTATGGTAACGAACCGGTTACAACGGAACCGGTAACAGCGGAACCGACAACAGAAGTACCAACCCAGGAGCCAACAACTAGAGATTTGGGGTTGGTAGAAAACGGAGCGTTGGGAAAACCGGCTACAGCATCCAGCAGTGAATCGGATGGAATGTCAGCAGCAAAAGCATTTGACGGTGATTTGGCAAGCCGCTGGGCATCTAACTGGAATGACAATGAATGGATTTCAGTGGATTTGGGTTCCACAAAACAGGTTTATTTCTTAGATATTCATTGGGAAGCTGCATTTGCATCAACCTATGAAGTATATGCGTCAACAGATGGAGAAAACTGGAATCTGGTAAATACCTATAATTCAACAGGCGGTCATGAGGCAGTTACAGCTTATACCAGAGCACGATATATTAAACTGGTAGGAACACAAAGAGCGACAAATTACGGAATTTCAATGTATGAAATGGCTGTAATGGCATACTAAAAAAATAAAAAACAAAAAGCACTTTCAATCAGATTGAGGTGTCCCAAAAAAGTCTAACTTTTTGGGGAGCGGTACAATCAGATTGGAAGTGCTTTTCTTGTCCCCTTGGATTGAATGAGAATAGAGGAAATGGTATAATCGACGGGAATGTATTTGAATGTTTTAGGACTATAGTATAGAAAGAATTCAAACGAAAAATGAAAGAAGGGATTTTAACAGGAAAGAACAATGTGGGACAAATTAAAGAAACTTTACAAT